>DASZUP010000500.1:0-2175 GCA_035547635.1 Pirellulales bacterium | reverse complement strand
GAGTCGCTGGTGCGCGGCCCGACGTAGCGCGCATAGCCTTTTTCCAAACACCAATACGGATAAGCGTATAGCTCCGAGGCCCCGACGCCCGTGCTGCCAAAGGCGGCAAAGGCCGCGGCGATGCCGTCCGCGGGAATTCGGAATGAAAAACCTTCCTTCCAATCGGCCAGCGTGATCGAGTATCCGGCAAACGGCAACGCCAGCACGCAGCCGACCGTGACCAGCGTCACGCCGGCGACCAGCAGCGTGGTGACCAACTCGATCCGATGATACCCTCCGCTGAGCAACAGCCCGGTCGCCGCGATCGCCGTCAATACCGCCCAAGGCCATTCGGGATGCGTTTGCACTTTTTGGGCCAGCACGGGCAAGAGCGGTTCTAGCCAGGCGACGATCGCATCCGTAGCCTGCGGCCAGAGGATGTGCAGCGCCTGGCCCACGCCCCCTTCCATGGCCCCCAGTTGCGTCACGGTCAACAGCAGCATGCCCAGCCACCACCAGACCTGCCAACCGGCGCCCAACCGCGGGCCGGGCATTTCGTCGAGCGCGGCCAAAGTGGGCTTGGCCGAGGAGATCGTGTAGCGGCCCAGTTCGACCTGAACGAACACCTTGACCACGCAACTCAGCAAGATCAGCCACAAGAACAGAAAGCCGTGGTCGGCGCCCAGGCCGGTGGTCAGCAGCAGTTCGCCGGTGCCGATGATGCTGCCGGCTAGAATGATGCCAGGCCCGATCTGCCGCAGAGCCGTCCACAACGTGGGGGGCGGCTCGCGCAGGCCGCCGGCGGTCATGGCATAGGGATCGAATTCGCTGGTGTCGCTCATGGCTCGATTACAACGGCCAGCGAGCGAGATGTAAAGCTTTTGGGCGAATTGTTTTTTCGCCCCGGCGTACTAGCGGCCAAACAGCGAAGAGAGCAAGCCGCGCGGCCGTTTGGGCGGCTGGTAGCTGTAGGGATCGGCTTTATAGGGACGCAACGAGGCGCCCGGCGGCAAGTCGCCTTCCGACGGCGGCGCCTCGGAATCGGCGGGCTCGCCCGAGTCGGGCGGCAGATCCATCTCGGCGGGCAAATCGCCGTCGGGCGGCATCGGCTCAGGCGCCGGCGTTTCGCCGCCTTGCTGGGGAGCAGGGGTTGGTACGTTTTCTTGGCCCCCTGCTTCCTGGTTCCCAGCGCCTTGCTGTTGCTGTTCCGCCTCTGGATCGCGCGTCTGCAAGTCTCCGCCTAAAATCGAATTGCGGCGGTAGAAAAAATCGCACGGCTCGTCGGGCAGCGGCCCGCAATAGTCGTTGGCGCCTTGGCAAGCGGTGCAGCCCGCCATGCCACAGCACGCCAGTAGCGCGACGGCCAGCAGCGGTATCGAACGCATCATGGACTTTCCCTTTTTGCGACGTTCGCCTAAACGTCCAAATCCGTATGGGTCGGAACGAGCAGTAGCGATATATTCGTCCGATTAAGTTGCATAACCCGCATCTTTTTCCATGAATCGTGGGCTCGGCAGCCGCATGATATCGACCGTCCGAGAAACGCCGTCCACGCATCCCGCGCAGCTTCGCCAGCCGACGTCGATCTCGTCTTCGGTAGGGTGGGGCGATAGCCCCACGCGGTCGGACGACGAGACTGCGCGTGCAGTTTCGCCAGAATCTACAAAAGGCGGACGACCGACCCGCTGGGGTTTCTGGGTGCTGTTATTGCTGACAGCGGCAATCCGGTTGCCCGGCGTCAACCGGCCGTTGCTGGGGAATTTCAGCACGAAAAACCTGACCTACGCCATGATCGCGCGGAACTGGGGCGAAGGCCGCGCGAGCCTTTGGCGGCCGACGATGGACTGCCTGGTCGGGGGCCAACGCGGCTTGCACCTGCTTGAACTGCCGGTCAGCGCCTATCTAAGCGGAACGGCCTGGCGCCTTTGCGGCGGTTCGCTCGATGCCTGGGGCAGGCTCGCTTCGGTGGCTTTCAGCGTGGGGGCAGTGGCACTGAGGTTCTCGCTGGTGCGGCGGTGGCACGGCCAGGCGGCGGCCTATGGCGCGGGGCTGGCGCTGGCCCTTTCGCCGGCGGCGATCATCTTCGGGCAGAGCTTCATGCTCGAAGCTTCGCTGGTGTTCTTCATGATGGCTAGCTTCTGGGCGCTCGACCGCTGGCTGACTACTTGCCGCTCGTTTTGGTTGCTCGCGGCGGGC
>DASZUP010000499.1:0-3457 GCA_035547635.1 Pirellulales bacterium | reverse complement strand
GACAACGCCGTGAGCCTGATCATCCAGAAGCAGTCGGGCTCCAACACCGTGGAGGTCGTCGATACGGTGCTGGCCCGGTTGGCGAAAATCGAGCCGCTGCTGCCGGCCGACATTCATTGCGAAGTGATCCGCGACCAGTCGCGGTTCATCCGCAGCTCCATCGACGAGGTCAAGCTGCACCTGGTGCTGGCCGCGGTGCTGGTCAGCTTGACGATCCTGCTGTTCATCCGCGACTGGCGGACCACGATCATCGCCACCCTGGCCATTCCCACCTCGATCGTGGCCACGTTCGCCTTCATGGACTTCATGGGCTACACGCTCAACAACATCACCATGCTGGGCCTGATCCTGGCGGTGGGCATCGTGATCGACGACGCGGTGGTGGTCCACGAAAACATCTTCCGCCACATGGAAGAACACGGCCGCTCCGCCATGCTGGCCGCGGCGACCGCCACGCGCGAGATTGCACTGGCCGTGGTGGCCACCACGCTGTCGCTATTGGTGATCTTCATTCCCGTCGCGTTCATGGGGGGCAGGGTAGGGCGGTTCTTCAGCAGCTTCGGCATGGTCGTCGGTTTCTCGATCCTGACGAGCATGTTCATCTCGTTCACCATGACGCCCATGCTCTGCTCGCGGTTTCTCAAGCTGGAAGGCGCCCCGTCGAGCAAAGGCGGGGTCGTCTGGCAAATCGTCGCCGGCACGTACGGCTGGATCCTGGCCTGGTCGCTGCGCAACCGTTGGGCCGTGATGCTGGCCACCGTCGCTTTGTTGGCGCTCACGCCTGTCATCTTCAGCCAGGTGGGCAAGACCTTCATTCCGCGCGACGATCAGAGCGAATTCGAGGTGGCTATCATGCTGCCCGAAGGGTATTCGCTGGAACGCGCCGACGACGTGTTCGGCGAAATTGAAAACCGGCTTCAGAATGTCCGCGGCGTGACGCACACGTTCACCGTCATCGGCGACACGACGGGCCGCGTGACGAAAGGGCAGGGGGACGTCACGACGGGTACGATCTACGCGCGGCTGGTCGACCTGGACCAACGCGAATATACGCAGTTCGACGTGATGAACGAGGCGCGGCAGATCCTGGCCGACTATCCTGATTTGCGCGTGGCCGTGCAGGACGTGTCGGCGTTCCAAGGCACTGGCTTCCGGCAAGTGATGATCGATTTCAACCTTCGCGGCCCGGATATGGACAAGCTGCAGGAATTTTCCGGTCAGATCGCCGCCTGGATGAAGCGGGAAGGCCACTTCGTCGACGTCGACACGAGCCTCTCGCTGCGCAAGCCCGAGTTGCGCATCCGGCCGGATCGCGAGCGGGCCTCGGACTTGGGCGTGTCGATCCAGGCCATCGCCTCGACGGCCAACGCCCTGATCGGCGGCGAACCGATCAGCAAATACAAAGAATTCGACGAGCAGTACGACGTCTGGCTGCGGGCCGAGCGCTGCGAGCGCGACGATCGCGAAGCAGTGACCCGCTTGACGGTCCCTTCGGATAAACCGGACGTCGGCGTGGTGCGGCTGGCCAACGTCGCCCGCTTCGAAAACGCACAAGGCCCGAACACGATCGACCGCTTCGGCCGCCAGCGGCAGGTGGTGATCTCCGCCAACCTGGACGAGATGGCCCTGGGCGACGCCGTGGCGGTCTTGGGGGGGCATGTCCGCAAGATGGACTTGCCGCCCGACTATCGCTGGGAATTCATCGGCCAGGCCAAAACGATGTCTGAATCAAACGGCAATTTCATTATCGCCTTCGCGTTGGCCTTCATGTTCATGTACATGATTCTGGCGGCCCAGTTCGAGAGCTTCGTGCATCCGATCACGATCCTGTTGGCGCTGCCGCTGACGATCCCCTTCGCGCTGCTCTCGCTGTTGCTGCTGCAGACCGATCTCGACGTTTACGCCATGTTCGGGCTGTTCATGCTGTTCGGCATCGTCAAGAAGAACGGCATCTTGCAGGTAGACTACACGAACGTGCTGCGAGCCGAGGGCATGCCGCGCGACGAGGCGATCCTGGAAGCCAACCAAACGCGGTTGCGACCGATTCTGATGACCACCGTGATGCTCGTAGCCGCCATGATCCCGATGGCAATGGGCAAAGGCCCCGGCGCCGGCGCTCGCGCCGGCATGGCCAAGGTGATTCTGGGCGGGCAATCGCTTTCGCTGTTGCTCACGCTGCTGGTTACGCCGGTGGCCTATTCGCTGTGGGACGACTTCACCCGCGGCTGGCGCCGCCTGGTCGGCTGGTTCGGCGCCGGAAGCGAAGTCGCTCATGAGACGCCCGCCGTCGCCGTTGCGCCTGGTCCGCATCTTGAAGGCCCGCATTCGCTCGGTCCCCGCGTGCCGGAACCGGCTTCTGTCGCTGGCGGTTGATGGGGCGAAATCCATCCGCTGCCACGGCCGGAGCATAAGCTTCCGTGGTTTTGACGCGGCTGGTTGCAGACAGACCGGACGCAAGCGCTGTTTGCTCTAGGTCTCGCCACACGTCTTCCGCCCCATGCTCCAACGACATTCGGCGTCACAATGCGAGCTCCCGCGTGCGCCGCATCTGCCGGGTTCAGGAAGCCCGCTTGCTCGGTCGGTCGAGCTTGGAGCCCCAAAGTCGGATGGTCGGCGTTTCCGGCCGGCTCTCCTGCACTCGGCGCTGATAGACGGACAACACATCGCTGCGCGTAACGATTCCAATCACTCGACCCGGCTCGCCGCGAGCCACGACCGGCAAGCGCCCGATGGCGTGATGCACCATGTGGTCAGCCGCCTGTCGCATGGTACAGTCATCGTAGACGTACTTGGGCAGGCCCTTCGTCAGTTCCCCAAGTGATGCCGTCGGCGGAGCCTCTTTGGCCTGCAAGTCGCGCCGGGTCAGAACGCCCACCAGCACGCCCTGACCGTCGACCACGGGAAAGCCGTTGTGCGCGGTCCCGGCGGCGCCGGACTGCAGCCAGCGGAGAGTTTCGGCAAGAGTATCGCTGGCTTTCAATGAAAAGACGTTGAGCGACGCCGCCTCTCGCACGAGGACCTGATCCAGGACATCCGCCATGTATTCCGTCGGCGTGCGAATGCCGCGGCGGGCGATTTTCTCCGTCATGATCGAGTTACGCATCAGCAGGCACGACGCCAAATAGGCGGCCGTGCAGCCGCCTAACAAAGGCAATAGCCCCAACGGCTGGAGCGTGGTCTCGAACGCGAACACGGCTGACGCCAGTAACGTTCGAGAGGCTCCAGCAAAAATTGCCGCCATTCCGACGAGAGCTGCAATGCGAGGGTCAATAGAAAGTGCGGGCAACAACTCAATCGCCCCATAACCGAGCACGGCGCCGAGTCCGGCGCCAATGGTGAACAGCGGCGCCAGGGTTCCTCCGGACGTGCCGCTGCCCAACGAAACCGACCAGGATATGAACTTCAACGCGCACAGCCAGGCCACTGCCTGCAGAGGCAGCTTGTCCGAGATAATGTC
>DASZUP010000498.1:0-2615 GCA_035547635.1 Pirellulales bacterium | reverse complement strand
GGGTGCGCGCCGCAGCGCAGGCCGCCGTAGGACACTTTACCGAGTTGGCCGGCGACCTGGCCGGCGCATTGCGAGACAGTTCGCAACCCGACCAGGGCCTTTGACTTTTTGCGAGTAACTATGGAATCATCGAGCGAAGCGACCGCCGAAATCGGCCGCCGCCTGGTCACGGACGTGCTCACGCCGCTCAAGGCGGCGTTTGTCGGCAAGGACGAAGTCGTCGATCTGCTCGGCGTCTGCCTGGCCGCCGGCGAGAACCTGTTCATTCTCGGCCCGCCGGGCACCGCCAAAAGCGCCCTGGTGCAAGAACTTGGCCGCCGCATCGAAGGCCGCGTGTTCGATTACCTGCTCACGCGGTTCACCGAGCCGAATGAGCTGTTCGGGCCGTTCGATATCCGCAAGCTGCGCGAAGGCGAGCTGACGACCAATACGGAAGGCATGCTCCCCGAGGCGTCGCTCGTGTTCCTGGATGAGCTGCTCAACGCCAATAGCGCCATCCTCAACAGCCTGCTGATGGTGCTCAACGAGCGCGTCTTCCGCCGCGGCCGCGAAACGCGCAAGTTGCCGCTGCTGATGGTCGTCGGCGCCAGCAACCGGCTGCCCGAAGACGACGCGTTGGCGGCCTTGTTCGATCGCTTCCTGCTGCGCGTCCACTGCGACAATGTCGGCGACGACCATCTCGGCGACGTGCTAGAGGCGGGTTGGCGGCTCGACGCGGGACAACTCGATCGCTGCGCAGGACTTTCCGTCGAAGATTTGCAAACGCTGCAGCGGCAAGTGAACCAGGTGGACGTGCTGACGGTGCGGCCGCAGTACGTCGATTTGATCCATAAGCTCCGCAAGGCAGGCATTCCTGTTTCCGATCGCCGCGCGGTCAAGCTGCAGCGGCTGGCGGCCGCCAGCGCGCTGCTGTGCGGGCGCCGGCAGGCGAATGCGACCGACCTGTGGGTCTTGCGATACATCTGGGACGTCGACGAGCAGCGCGAGGTGATCGCCGCCATCGTCGCGCAAGCCGTCGAACAGGCCGACGCCGACGCCCAGGCAACCAGCCACCCTCGCGCCCGCGGTCAGAGTTCGCCCGATCCTGAAGAGTTGGCGCGCGACTTGGAACGACTGGAACAGCGCTGGTCGAACGACGGACAAGGCGCCGTCGATCGGGCCGTGCTGCGGGATCAGCTCAGCTTGCTGGCCGGACGCTGCCAGTGGCTGGCCGACGTGCAGCAGCGGACGTTCCTGGAAACCCGAGTCGAGTCGCTCTGGCAACAGTGGGGAACCGGCTCGTGAACGCCCGTTTTGCGCTCTCCTTGCCGCTGGCCGATGCCGCGCTGCTGGGACCGCTGCGCAGCTGGCCGGCCGTCGAGGTCTGCCGTGTGGACAATTCTATCTGGCTGCGCGCGGCAAGCCTGCAAGCGGAGCAATGGGAATACTGCCGGCGGCTGCCCGGCGCCGATCGTTACGAAGTACTGGAAGACGGCCAGTTGCTGCCGGCCGGCAAGCTTGTGCCTCGCGGCGTTTTGCCCGCCGGACCGTGGGAGCCGCTGGCTGCCTGGCTACGCGTTGAGCTGCCGCCGGCCGATACGTCGCTGGCTGCGGCGCCGCAGATGGCGCTCAAGCTGGTCAGGTCAAGCGAGCCGCGCGCCACGTCTTGGCTGCTGACCGATATGGACGGATGGCGCCGCTATGTAGACATGGCGCCGCAGACGCGACTGGCCCGCTGGACGTTCGCGGCCGATGCGCTGGGCGCCGTGATCATCCGCGGCACGCCCTTGCCTCCGCTGCGCGGCACGCAGTACGTCGAAGCAAACGGCATCGGCGTGCCGGCCGGTTGGACCTGGTCGCCTGCCGTTGACGCGGCGGTGGTGCGTGCGGCCCTGCGGCTGGAACCAGGAGCTTGCGCCTTGTGGCAGGCCGACGGCGCCTGGCAGAGGATCGTAGCGGATGATTGGGTCCAAGCGACGCGCTCGGCCGTGCGTCTGACGGCGGAGGAGCAACATCATGGCTCCTAAGGGCGCCGACGTCTGCGACTATTTCGCCGCGCCGGCCCATTCGTTCTGGCAATGGCAGGAACAGGGCAACGTGCTCGCCTGGGCCGACGGCACGACGATCGCCTTCCGCTACGAACTGCGCACGGTCATCGAACGGTTGCGTCTGCAAAGCCTGCCGCCGCTCGGGGCGCTCGCACTGTTGCTGGCTGCCTGCCGAGATAACTGGAACGAACCGCCAGGCAGGGCGGGCGTGTTGCAGACAGTGCTCGTCAATGGCAAGCGGCCGGACCGGGTCGAATTTCTCAATCGCGTGTTGAGCCGACTCGACGGCGTCCAGCAACTGGCTGGCGAACTGCGGCGCGACTCGCAGGCCAAGGCCGAGTTGGCGGCCATGGTGTTCGAAGACCAAGGCGACCCAGCGCCGCCGAATACCTACGAGCGCCTGCTCGAAGCGCTGGCCAACGGCTTGGAAGAACGTCATTGCATGCCGTGGCCCAAGCTGAAGGCCATCGATGCTTTGCTGCGAGACCTCGCCTGGCTGGACCGCGGTCTCGATCGCATCGACGAACAGGCGCTGAACTTGCGACTCAATACCGGGCTCGATCAGCCCCTCGCGCCGGTCGAGATCGA
>DASZUP010000497.1:0-4369 GCA_035547635.1 Pirellulales bacterium | reverse complement strand
CCTGTCGCGATTCTGGAGCAAACTGACATGAACCAGAATGTATTTCACGGCGACGATCGGGAGTCGCCGGATGCGTCTCCCGTCTTTCGCTTGATCCGTCGCGTGCGTCGCCTGTTGCGCAGCAGTTGGATGGCGACCGGGCTGGCGCTGTCGCTGGCCATGTATCTGGGCGTGTTGCTGGCGGCCGCCTGTCTTGATCTGCTCGCGCCGCTCTGGCCGACGATGCGACTGATCGCGTTGCTGCTGGCGGTCGTACCGAGCGTTTGGGCCTTCGTGACGGGCGTGGTGCGGCCGCTCTTTCGCCGTCTCAGCAACGCGCACGTAGCGCGACGGATCGAAACGCGCTTGCCGGGCGTCCACAACCGGCTGGTCAGTTGCGTCGACCTGGCCGAACACAAACAGTCGAAAGGGCATTCGCCCGAGTTTTACCGCCGGTTGATTTCGGAAGCCTTGCATCGCATTCGCAACTTCCGCCCTGCTTCGGTCGTCGATTTCGGCAACCTCCGACGCTCCGGAGCCGCACTGGCGATTGTGGCGGCGTTGTTCATCGTAAGCTGGATCGTGTTCTCCGACCGTCTGCCGACGGCTATGGCGCGGATCTTCCATCCCTTTGCCGATATTCCGCCGGAGACAGGCGTGAAGTTTGTCGTGAAACCCGGCAACGCGACGGTCCTGCGAGGCGACGACATCGACGTCATGGCGGAAGTCACGAAGGGCCAGCCTCGCGATTTGCGGATTGAACTAGCGCCGCAAGATGGCAGCGGAACGATCTGGCACGACCTCGAAACTCACGGCCCGGGCGAGCCATGGCGGTTGAAGTTGCATGGCCTCGAGAATTCGTTCGCTTACCGCGTACACGGCGGCGGCACGTGGAGCCCCCAGTACGAAATCAAGCTGGTCGACCGTCCGCGCCTTGTCGAGGCCCGCGCCGTGTTGCACTACCCCGATTATCTGCAACTCGGCGACGAAGGGCCTCAACAACTACCGACGCTGGAAGCAACCGGCCCCGAGACGAGCGCCGTGGAAGTGCAGGTCGAAGCCGAAGGCGACGTCGCCGAGGGAGAAATCCAACTTCTCGAGGCGACCTGGGAGCCGGTTGCCGTGACCGATCGCGAGGAGCGAGTCTGGTTCGAAGATAGAGTGCCGGAGAATGCCGTTTCGGAAGGCGTCTGGACTTGGGAAACGGAGAAACACGGCCGACCGACGCACACCGAGCCCGCGGCCGACGGCGTTCACGGGCATCTGTTCCATACCGCGCGCGTCGGGTTTCAGGTCGAAGCGGACGAGTGCCTATTCGCTTGGGTCTATCTTGCGCCCGAGGCCCGGCCCCGCACGATCATGCTGCAATGGCACGACGGCAAGAACTGGGAACACAGAGCGTATTGGGGCGAAGACCAGATCGGCGTCGGCCAGCCGGACACGCCCAGCCGCCGCTTGATGGGTCCGCTGCCGCCGGTTGGGGAGTGGGTGCGATTGGAAGTTCCGGCCAAAGCCGTCGATCTCGGCGATAAAGCGATCAAAGGCATGGGCTTCATGCTCAACGGCGGGCAGTGCTATTGGCATCGCGGCGGCGCCATCCAAGCCCCGACGCGCGACGAGCGCAAATTGATCGTCAAAGAGACTTTTGCCTTGCGCTCCGCAGAACCGGGACGATGGTCCGGCCGGTTCTCGCTGTCCGGCGAAGGCTTCTATCGCGTCGAATTGCGCAACGAGTTGAAGATTGCCAACCAGTCCATGAAAGAGGCTCGCTATCTGGCTGTGCCAGACGAGCCGCCGCAGATTTCTTTGGAGCGGCCTGGCAGCGATATCACGCTCAGCCAGCCGCAAAAGTTGCCGCTGGCCATAGCCGTCTATGACGACTTTGCGATCAAGCACGTGAAGCTGCTGGCCTCGCGGGGAGAGGATGGAGCGTTCCGCGAAACGGCCGCCAAAAAGTACGATGAGAAACTGACCCGCAGCGATACGGCCATCCTCTCGCTCGACCTCGTTCCGTTCTCATTAAAACCCGGAGATCAGGTGCGCTATCGGGCCTTGGTGGAAGATCGCAAGGGGCAGGTGGCCGAGACTCGCGATTTCGTCGTGCGGATCGCCGACGGCAACAATGCTGCGGACAAGCAACTGGCCCGTTACGAACAGCAGCAGGACGCGCTGCAGGAACGACTGGCGAAGCTGATCGAAGAGCAGACGAAAGTCGCCGAGCAGCTTGAATCATTGGAAAAGAAATATGAGCCGTTGGAAAGGAAACTGGCCCAGGCGGAATCGCAAGCCCGGGAAGAGGCGCAAAAGGCGGCTCAGGCCAATCCTCAGCAACCGCCGCCCACGGCGCCGCCGGAATTGAAACTGGACGAGGCGACGAGCAAGGAACTGGCCGAACTGCGGAACGAATTGGCGCAGACGGCCGGTCCGGAAGAACAGAACGCCCGAGTCGGCAAACAACTGGCGAATGAACTGAACCAGGCCGTCAAGCAGGCAGAGGCGATGAAGACGCTGCCGGCGGAAATCGTCTCGGAAATGAAGGCGGCGCAGGAGACGTTCGATGAGCTGGCGGCCAGGCCGCTGGAGCAACTGGCCCAACAGATGCGGCAGGCTGCCAACGCCGACAAGCGCAATCCGCACGTGGAGCAATTGGCCAAGGCGGCGGAACGCGTGAAGCAAGAGCTGCAGGCCTCGGCCGAACGGCTCAAGGCCTTGCAACAGGCCCGGCAGCGCGTTCCCAGCGGCCTGGAAGAGGCCTTGGCGCGGCTGCGGCAGAAGATGCTCGAACAGCAAGCCGGCATGGCGGCGCGCGGTCTGGAAGACCTGCGCGACATGCTCGCCGAGCTGCGCGAGCAATTGCAGGAGTTTGAAGGCGAGCAGAGCGGATTGCTCGACGCCACTTCCGTCGTCCCTGACGTGATGCTCGAGGATCTCATGAACCGGCAAACCCGGCTCGACCAGCGCGCGCATCCGCCGTTGGCAGAAGCGAAGCAGTTGCTGGCCGGGGACCAGATGCAACGCATCGAACCAAAGATGGACGCCGCACAGCCGGAGGCCAAAGCCGGCGAAGCGATGGCCGACGCAGAAGGCTCGGCCGAGACAGCCGAAAAGGCGATGGACAAAACGCCGCCGCAGCTCCGACCGGCGCTGGGAGGCGCGGCGCCCAAGCTCGATCCGCAGGTTGCGGCCAAACGGCCGCAAATGGCGGCAGACGCGGAGGAACCGCCGGTCGGCTCGAAGCAGGCGGAACGGCGCCAGTTGGCCGAAGGCCAGTTCGATCAACTCATGGAGCTGGACCTGGCCGAGCAGAGCCTGGGCTCCGACCAGAAGATGCTCGAGTCCCTGATGGAGCAGCTCAATCAGGCTCTGGCCGACTCTCAATCCGGAGCGATGGATGACGAGATGGAGGCCGACTCGCCGGGCGCAGCCAAGCCGAAGGCGCAAGGGGCCGCCGGCAAGCCGTCGACGGAAAAAATGTCCGGCAAGCCCGGAGAGGCGGGCGAGCCGCCGCCTTCGCCACAACAACCGCTGGATGACCTGTTGCACTCCCCTGCCCTGCAGCAAGCGATGGCGATGGCGCAGCGACTGCAGCAGGCGCAAGCTGCGCAACAATCATCGCAGCAAGCGCCCGCCCGGCCGACGGCGGGCAAGTCGCTGGGCAACTTGCAATTGACGACCAGCAGCGGCGACATCATGGAGGCGGATCTGGCTGCGCTCGACCCGGCAACCCGCGCCATCCTGCTGAAAATGCAGCCGCAACTGCGGCAGGAGTTGCTGCAAGGCATGCACGAACAAGGGCCTGAAGGTTATCGGAAGTTTATTCAAGACTATTTTCAGCGGCTTTCGACCGCGGAAGGCGCCAAGTAACGATGCTCGAGTGGCTGCTGAGGCAAATCCACGCCAGCGACCAGATTCGCGCGCACTTCGACCAGGCGACGCTGGAAGTGCAGCGGCCCGGGCTGCTGTGGGCGGGGTTGGCGCTGGCCGTTCCAATCGCCTGGTTCGTCTATCGCCGGCAGCGGACCAGCTTGAGCACGGTCTCGCCCGGCCTGCGCGCCACGCTGACGGTCACGCGCGTGCTGATTCTGCTGCTGCTCGTGCTGGTCGTCGCCGCGCCGTATCTCAAGCTCGACATGAAGCTCGAGAAAAAGCCCATCCTGGCTCTGCTGTTTGATCAGTCGCAGAGCATGGGGTTGCCGGTTGGCGCGTTGGAAGAGGACGAACTGAACAAAACCGCGCAGGCCGCGGGGCTGGCCGTTTCAGACGACAAACCGAGCTCCGAGACGAAGGCGGCAGTGACGCAAATGACACGTGCGGAACTGGCCCGCAAGGCCGTGATGCATCAGGCGGAGGCGTGGCTTAAGCCCCTCGCCGAGAAGTACGAATTTCGCGT
>DASZUP010000496.1:0-1758 GCA_035547635.1 Pirellulales bacterium | reverse complement strand
CCCTTTTCGGCGGTAGTCCGCCGCCTGCGGCGGCGGACAACCGCCGAAAAGGGGGCGCGAATTTCGTCGCGGTAAGCGTGCTAGCTGAAAATCATCGCCCGACCGGGACAAGCCCGGATCGTGGCGGAACAAAGCTGGCATAACGCCGCTCCGTCGAACAAGTGCGATCTTTCACAGCGCACTGGCTGCTGTCTCCAAACAGGAGCGGGAAATGACTTTGAACCTAGACATCGTCTTGGAAAACACTCCATGAAAAAGCCGAAGCTGTCCGGGCTCGCAACGGATAAGGCCCTGGAATTGCTGCAAACTCGGCGGCACTTCTTCTCTCAGTGCGGTCTTGGCTTAGGCTCGCTGGCCTTGGCGGGTTTGCTCTCGGGCGAGCAATCTGCGGCCGGCGCCATTACGGGCGATTCGCCGCTGGCGCCCAAGCCCGGCCACTTTCCGGCCAAGGCCAAGCGGGTGATCTACCTGTTCATGGCCGGCGGTCCGAGCCAATTGGAACTGCTCGATTTTAAGCCGAAGCTTCAAGAGCTCGACGGCCAGGTCGTGCCCCCCTCGTACACGAAAAACAAGCGGTTCGCCTTCATCAAAGGAGACGCCAAACTGCTGGGCACGCGGCGCAAGTTCAGCCGGCACGGCCAGTGCGGCGCCGAGATCAGCGAGTTGCTGCCCGGGTTGGCCTCGATGGCCGACGACGTCTGCATCATCCGCAGCATGGCCACCGATGTGTTCAATCACGGTCCGGCCAAGTTGTTCGCCAACACGGGCACGCAGCGGTTCGGCATGCCGAGCATGGGCGCCTGGCTCACCTACGGGATCGGCAGCGAATCGCAGGATCTGCCCGGCTTCGTCGTGCTGCAATCGGGCCCCCGCGGGCCGCGCGGCGGAGCGCCGCTGTGGGGCAGCGGCTTTTTGCCGACGACTTACCAGGGCGTGCCGTTCCTGCTCGGCCCCGAGCCGATTTTGAACCTGGCAACGCCGCAGGGTTTTGGCGATGAGCGGCAGCTCGAGTTCTTCAGCGCCGTCAAAGACCTGAACTCCGCCCGGCTCGACGCCGTAGGCGATCCTGAAATCGCCACCCGCATTTCCGCCTACGAGATGGCCTATCGCATGCAGTCCAGCGCGCCGGAGCTGATGGACCTGTCCGACGAAACGGCCGAGACGCTGGCCGCCTATGGCGCCCAGCCGGGCAAGCCGTCGTTCGGCAACAACTGCCTGCTGGCCCGGCGCCTGGTCGAGCGGGGAGTACGGTTCGTGCAGCTCTATCACACCGATTGGGACCACCACGGCAACGGCGGCACGCACCTGGGCAAGCCGCTGGACGACCGCTGCAGCGAGGTCGACGGACCGGCCGCAACGTTGCTCAAGGATCTGAAGCAGCGCGGCATGCTCGACGATACGCTGGTGATCTGGGGCGGCGAATTCGGCCGCACGCCGATGGGCGAGCCGCGCGATCAGATTGGCCGCGACCATCACATCGACGGCTACGCGTGCTGGCTGGCCGGCGGCGGCATCAAACCCGGCCAGACGATCGGCCAGACCGACGAGTTGGGCTTTTACGCCGTCGAAGACCGCATTCACGTCCACGATCTGCAAGCCACCATTCTGCACCTGCTGGGCCTGGACCACCTGAAGCTGACCTACAAGTTCCAGGGCCGCAACTTCCGCCTGACCGACGTCGGCGGGAATGTGATTCAGAAGCTGCTGGCATAAGGGCAGGGCAGCGGGGACGCAGAAACGATCCGGCGTCGCGACCTC
>DASZUP010000495.1:0-3418 GCA_035547635.1 Pirellulales bacterium | reverse complement strand
TTCACCCGCACCTGGAGGCGCCGGTCCAGCTCCGCGAGCACCACCTGCTGCGGCCTTCGGTCCGGGCCGTCTGGCTGTCGCTGGTCACCTCTCTGTTTCTGCACGGCGGCTGGATGCACCTGATCGGTAACATGTGGTTCTTCTGGATCTTCGGCGATAATGTCGAAGACCGCCTGGGGCACGTGACGTTTGCCGCGTTCTACCTGGTCGGGGGCGTGCTCGCCAATTTGTGCCACTGGTTCAGCGGCCCGGCCAGCACGATTCCGGTGATTGGCGCCAGCGGGGCGGTAGCGGCCATTTTGGGCGCCTACATTGTGACCTGGCCCTTTGCGCGGATCCGCTGCGTCGTGGTGTTGATCATTTTCGTCACGCTGATCGAACTGCCGGCCATGCTCGTGCTCGGATTCTGGTTCTTGAGCCAACTGCTCGAGGCCACCCAGCAGGTTCGCGTGGGATTGGACGGCGGAGTGGCCTTCTGGGCGCACGTCGGCGGATTCCTTGCCGGCATGGTCGCCATGCCGATCTTTCGCGAGTCCGAACCGCCGAGGCAGGTCAGGATCGTGGAGCCGCTGGCGTAGCTTGCCGACAGCCACCGCTGGGGACACACTGAATCTTTTCCGTCCGCCCAAGAGTACTTCCAACTGCCATGCCCCGCCGCGCGTTACGCAAAATTGATCCTGCGCTCGATCTCTCCCGCTACTTCTTCACGTTTGAGAACTTGCCGCAGCCCTGGAATGCCGCGGCGATCTTTGGCCGCACGGCGCCGCTGGAGGTGGAAGTGGGCAGCGGCAAGGGGCTGTTTCTCGCTTCGGCTTCGGCGGCCCATCCCGAGCGGGATTTTCTCGGCATCGAAGTCGCCCACAAGTACGCCAGGCACGCGGCCGCGAAACTGGCCCGGCAAAACCGCACGAACGCCGCGATGGTCCACGGCGACGGCTTGCGCATCTTTCGCGAGTTGCTGCCTGAGGCATCGCTGGCGGCCGTCCACGTTTACTTCCCCGATCCGTGGTGGAAAGCCCGGCATAAGAAGCGGCGGGTGATGAACGAAGGCTTCTTGAAAGACGCGGAGCGCGTGTTACAGCCCGACGGGGTCTTGCACTTCTGGACCGACGTCGAAGAGTATTTTCAAACGACGCTGGAATTGATCCGCCAGACGGTCAAGCTGGCCGGGCCCTTCGACGTGCCCGAGCGGCAAGCGGAGCACGATCTGGACTATCGCACGCACTTCGAACGCCGCATGCGGCTCCACGGCGAACCGGTCTATCGGGCCGAGTATAGGAAAGACGCGCCGCCGCCGTCTGACGGCTGATAGGGGCGAATTCGAAGCGCGTAGCGGAATCTGTGAAGATTCCGGGCGCTGCCGTTTCGGCCACGGAACTGCTATGAGCTGCCATGCCGCGTGCGGCGCCCAAAATGCTGAAAACGGCGCCTTCAAGCCGCTCGGAGAGGGATGGCAAAAAGATAAGGGCAAAAAAATGGGATCAGGAAGCGGGGGGCCGTATCACTGCGGACCAACCGCCCGCTTTATCTCTCCCTAGCCCTTTCCAATCTTCATCTTTTTGCCCTCCATTTTTTTGCCATCACAGCGTGGCTTCTTGTGGCTGGCTGTTTGGGTTGTTGCCCGCTGCGCATTATCGGAGTAGTTCCGCGACAGCGGCGCCCTGACGGCACGCTCAGCTTGTGGCCTTGCTGAAGAACTCATCGGAGGCGGCAATCTGCCGGATCAGTTGCGCTTCGGTGAGACCATGACTCAAGGCGGCCGCGAAGTGATCGAGCGCTTGCGGATCCGCCTGGCGGCCGAGGAACTCGATGTAAATCTCGTTCACCTCGCCGCGGCGGTATTCGTCGCTGGCGAAGATCTGGGCGGCCGCCTGCTGGCGGCTCGCGCCGGCGGCGAGCTCCTGCTCAAAGTACGTCCGGCTGGTTGGATCCGGATCGCGGCCCAGGACATCGTGGAACAAGGCGTCGATGAATCCGTCGGCGCTGGCGCCGTGCGCCTGGAAGTATTCCGGCGATCCGGTCAGGGCAATGCCAATCTGGTTCGGGCTGCCGCCAGCGGCCAGGAATGAGACGAAAAAAGTCGTTGCGCCCGGATCCGCTTCCCGGTGCAAGTACGTCTGGAACAGCGACTGAACCCGGTCAGTCAGGTATTCGGGGCTGGCCTGCAAGGCGCCGACGAATTGCGTGCGAGAGCCGCCATGGTCGAGAAAATCCGTCCAATACGTCAAGCCCGGCGCGTCGGGCGCGCGGTGCAGCAGATCCTGATACACGGCCGAGACGAATTTTCCCTCGGGCGTTGCCGGCTGATTAGGGCTTTGCGGTACGTCGAGTTGCCAGACGTTGGAAAAGGCCGCCGTGTCGGCATAGCGGACGATCGCCTGGATGGAGATGCTTGGAGACTGGAGTTGCGACGCTGGAACGAACGCCTTGATTTTCGTATCGCTAAGCACCGTCGCGGCAACGTCTTTGCCGTCGATGCGAACAATCGTCGGCATGCCGCCGGGCGGCAGCGGCCCTCCCGCAGTGTTGTTGAATCCCGTGCCCGTGAGCAACAACTGCAGGCTGCCGTCGGCATTGAGCGTCGCCGCAACGTCGGTGATCGCCAGCGACGGGGCAACCTGTTCAAAAGCCCCGATATCCACTGCGTAACCTTGCGGCCGTGCTATCCCGCGTTGATCGGTGGCCGGCGACCCGTCGGAGAGCCCCGCATTGAGCCCCAAACTCGAGGGCAACAGGGCCTGCGTCAGCGTCGGGCCGCCATTGTCAGCCAGCAGACCGAGTTGAGGATCGACGGGATGGGCTGAGTCGCCCGTCAAGAACTGCCGCCACGTGGGATCGGAGATTTCCGAGATCGTAGCGCGGAATGCAAATAAAAAGCCGCTGCTTCCGCTGGTGCTTCCAATCAGATTCGAGGCGCCGCCCGGAACGAAAGCGCCCGCGACGTCGGCGCCATCGCCTCCAGCCGGCAGCGAGTTCTTGGCGATAATCGTGTTCTTTACGTTGATCGTGCTTTGGCTCTGCCACACGCCGCCTCCGGCGGCGGCCGAGTTGCCGTCGATCGTGTCATTCTGCAGCGTAATCGTCCCGCCGGTGGCATCGTCGGCCAACGCGCCGCCGTGTCCGGTCGCCGAGTTGCCGTAGATGGTGCAGTTCGTCAGGGAGCTGGTCGTCTGCGTCGAAGCAATCTCAACGCCGCCGCCGTTGCCGCCCGACGTGTTGTTGGCGATGGTACAACCGTTGAGCGTGAGAGTGCTCGTACCGGCCGCTTCGTCGATCCCGCCGCCATCGCCGCTGGCGGCGTTGCCGTTGATCATGCAGCCGGTCAGCGTCAAATGCGAAACGGTCGCAGTATCGAGAATGCCGCCGCCGTTGCCGTCGGCGTTGCCTCCCTGGATGGTCAGCCCGGAGAGTGAAACCG
>DASZUP010000494.1:0-10007 GCA_035547635.1 Pirellulales bacterium | reverse complement strand
CGGGCCGCGAACGGGCCTACCTGCTGCGCATCGCCGATCGGCTGGCGTGCGACCACGCGCGGCGGCGCAAGCGGGAAGCGCCGCTGGTCGGCGCCGATAATGACGTGGCGGATCAGGCGGGCCGCGAAAGCCCGCCGTGGGAACGCATGGCGCGCGTCGAAACGCAGCGACTGCTGGCGGCCGCGCTCGAGGCGTTGAGCGAGCCGCAACGGCGGACGCTGCTGTTGCGGTACTACGGCAACTTGGAATTCAACGAAATCGCCGAGCAACTGGGCAGCCCTCTGAACACGGTGCTGAGTCACAACCGCCGCGGCCTGCTGGCCTTGCGGCAATTGCTCGCGGAGAAAGCCGAATGATGCACGAACCGAGCCCACGCTGGTACGCCGAAGAGCAGGCGCAAGCGCTCCCTGGCGAGGCCGACGCCGAAGTCTGTGCCGCCGACATTGAAGCTTGGAGCGCCTGGCGGCAACTGCTGGATGCCGTGCAGCCGGAAGTGGATGCGGCGCTCGGCGACCAGGCGAAGCTGATCGAGCGGGTGCAACGGCGAGTGTCGACGCGTCGGACGCAGCGGCGAAGGCTCAGCCTGGCGGCTGCGGCGGCGCTGCTGGCTTGCGGCGGCGCGGCGTGGTTCGCAGCCGGTCTTGTGCCCAAAGTCGCCGCACCGCCTCAACCGCCGGTCGTGGCCCGAGCGGATTCGTCCGCTGCCGCGTCTGGGGACGATGGCTGGGGAGACGAAAGTCTCGATCAGGAGTTGGCATCGACCGTGCGCCGCGCCGCCGCCCTCGAGTCTCAATGGCGGCGCCCGACAGACAACCTGGCCTACGTGCGCCGGCAGATGGACGCGCTGGAAGCCGAATTCAACGGCGATTCGCTGTAGGCTCGCCTCGCGGCAGGCAGAAGTTGCTGCGCGGGAAACGATGTCTATGAGATTCTTTTCAATAGTTCCTTTCAAGAATCAGGAGCCGATAGCAATGCGGTATGGAAAAACGGGAGCGATCGCGGCGGCATTCGTTCTGGCCCTGGGCCTGACGGGGCGTGCTGATGATGAGCAAGAGGGCCGCGGCGCCGACGACGCTCCGAAAGCGGCGGCGCGAGAAGGAGACAAGCAAGAAGGAGACAAGCAAGAAGGAGACAAGCGGGAAGGGAAAGCACGAGCAGACGGCGATCGCGAGCGAAGCGAAAGTGAAGAGGCGGTGGATCGCCCGCGGCGGCGCGATGGTGACGCGGGCGACCGGGAACGGCGCCGCGACGAAGCCGCCGAACGCGACGAGGGACGACGCGGACCGCGCGAACGCGGACTGATCCGTCGAGAAGAGAGAAGGGAAGGCGGCATGCCGGGAGGCCGCATGTTGCCGGGCATGGGTGAACGCATGATGGGCGGCCCGCCGGGCATGCGCGGCATGCCGCCAGGAATGCCCGGCATGCATCCTGAAGAAGCCATGCGGCGCGGCATGCACCCCGACGAGGCGATGCGGCGCGAAGCCGATCCGGAAATGTTCGAGTTGGAAGAGAGCGATCGCCGGCTTGACCACGAGAGCCACGAGTTGGCCGAGCATTACCGCCATGCACCGGAAGGCCCGGCTCGCGAGGAAATTCGCGGCAAGCTGCAGGAGGTGGTCGCCCGCCACTTCAAGGTGCGGCAGGAGCGGCGCGAGTTGGAGGTCAAGCGGTTACAGACACAGCTCGAGCGACTGCGCGAAGCGCTGGAAAGGCGGTCGAAAGACTCGGGCGCTATCATCGATCACCGCATCTCACAGTTGTTAGGCGAAGAAGACTTCGGCTTCTGACGGCCAAATCGCCGCGTGGGGTTCGGCAATGCCATTGTCAACTTTTAGAGCAGCGCGCCTTGCCTGCTCTCGGCGCCTTGCCGAGGGTTCGCGGGCATGCGGGAGCAGAAATGCCGACTGTGCGCTGACGCCAGCCACCTGGGCCGCTTGAAATGGGTTGCTCCAGTTGAGAGCGGACAAATCGCGGGTGGATCAGTCGGAGCTTTCCTGGAGCGATAACTCCGCAAGGTAGATGGCGGTGATCGGCTTGCCGGCGCCGTCGCGTTCGTGACTGGAATAGTAAGACGCCAGGCCGCGATTCGGGGACAGTTCGACAAAGCCGGGATAGGAATTATCGCCGCCGCTAGGCAACTCGGCGAACTCCTGCAGCCGATCGCCGATGAGCCAGCAGAGCGAGGTCTTTGGTCCGCGGTCCTTGGTCGTCTTGCGGCCGCCGACCAGGTAGCGGGCGCCCCACTTCGTCAGCAGCGGACCGCCGATCGGCCGGTCGAGACTCTTGCGTTCCCACTGGGCATACGGGGGCGGCGAGCGGAGCAGTTGGGCTTCCTGGCCGCCCCCGTGCCGTCCCACGGCCAGCACGCTGCCGTCGGGCTCGAACAGAAAGGCGGTCTCGTCTCCAGCGGCTTCTTGAAATACGGCCCGCTTGCGCCAGATCAGCCCGTCGTCGCTTTCGAGCATCAACGACTCGACGTTTCTGCCTTCGCCGCGCGGACCGACCTGGAAGCCCGGTTTGCGGCGTCCGCAAAGATAGGCCTTGTCGCCGAAGGCCGCGGCGCGCCAGATATAATGCCCGAACGTCCCTTCCAGCATGATCGGACCGTGCCACGCCGAACCGTCCTCGGACCATGCGGCGTAGCCGAGGTGTTTGTTCAGATCGTAGTCTTCGCGCGGCAAGGTCGTCTTGCCGCTGTACCAGGTTCCCGTGTACACAAACAGCTTGTCGCGGAACACGAGAAAGTGCGGATCGCGCGTGTCGCGCTCGGCGACATGAAAGCGATGGATTTGTTCCCACTGTTCGCCGTTCGGGCTGCGCAGCACGATGATCGAGGCCGTGGGATGCACCATGTGACCGTCGGGGCAACTGCGAAAGGTCAGGTAAAGCTGACCGCGGAACCGGCACAGGTCCGTGAAGGCATTGTGCTCGCCGTTATGAAACACGCGCCGTACCGACAACACCGAGACCTGCGGGGCGGCGTCAGCGAACGCTTCTTGTGCGGACGTCAGCAATGCCAATGCGACGCCGAGCGTTGTCTTAAGGCAATCGCGGCGGGAAAAATGGGAAAATCGTCGACTCGTTTCGTTCATCCGGTCACCTGGGCGTTTCAGCTCATCAAGGCGTGGAAAGCAGTCGCCAGTGTAACGTGCGGAGGATACCGCCGCAAAAAACCTTGTGGTTCGCGCTCTCCTTTTTTGCATTCGTGCAGATCCTTGTTACGATTCCCAAATGAGATGAAGTGTTAGCGGTAAGCAACCGGTGTTCACGCGCCACCGTCAAGTAGGTCACGGTTTGCACATTCTCGAAACTGAGCGTCTGATCGTTCGTCCATGGAGCCACGAAGACGAAGAGCCATTTTGCGCTCTCTGCGCCGATCCGCTCGTGATGCGTCACGTGGGGGATGGCGTCGGATGGTCTCCGGAAACAGCCCGGCAGTTCATCGCGGATGGCATCGCCGAGCAGCACCAACACGGTTACTGCCGCTGGCCGCTGATTCTCAAAGATACTGGGGCGCTGGCCGGCTTTTGTGGCTTTGCGCATCGCGACGCCGGCGCGGAAATCGGCTGGCGGTTGGCTTCGCAGTATTGGGGCCGCGGCCTGGCGACGGAAGCCGCTCAAGCCGTGTTTCGCTACGGCGCGCAAGTGCTGGGCTTCGAGCGCATCACCGCGACGATCCAGAGCGGCAACGACGCCTCGCAACGCGTCGCCGAAAAACTCGGCATGACGCTTGCGGGCCGGATGGAGCGCAACGGTCGAGAAACGCTGATCTACGCGGCCAATTGCTCCAGAGCGAACTGCGGCCAGCAAGCCGTCGGCGGCGATCACAACACGACGCCCGGATCGTCGTCATAGGCCGAGCCAAGCTTGCAGAGCCGGTCGAGAACCTCGGGGAAGACGCCGTATCATCAGCAGCTTGCGGGAGCACTATGCGAAGCGAAAAAGAAAAGATGCTGGCGGGAGAACTCTACGATCCGCTCGATCCGGAACTCGTCCAGGCGCGAGAGCGAGCCAGAGACTTGTGCCAGGATTTGAACGCCACGCGCGAGAGCGAGCAGGAAACTCGCCGCGCGCTGCTGGAAGCGCTGTTCGGCCAGGGAGGCGATTCCGTCTGGATGCAGCCGCCGTTCTTCTGCGATTACGGCAAGCATATCCTGCTCGGCAAACGCGTGTTCTTCAACTTCAACTGCATCGTGCTCGACGTCTGCCAGGTCAAGATCGGCGACTGCACGCTGTTCGGCCCCGCGGTGCAGATCTATACGGCCACGCATCCCATGAACGCCGAGCTGCGCCGCACGCAGGAATTCGGCAAGCCGGTCGAGATCGGCGCCGACGTCTGGGTCGGCGGCGGCGCGATCATTTGTCCTGGCGTGAAGATCGGCTCTAAGACGGTCATCGGCGCCGGCAGCGTGGTCACCAAGGATGTTCCCGAGGGGGTGTTTGCCGCCGGCAACCCTTGCCGCGTGATCCGCGCGGTAACGGAATAGCCCGCCGACCAGAACTTTCCGCTTCGCATGCTTCCACTCCTCTCTGCCGCGCCGCACACTGCGGATATTCGCGCCGCGCCGCACACTGCGGCCAGGCGGCGCGGCGCGAATATCCGCTGGCATCGCAGCGGGCATGCCCGCCGCACGTGCGAAAGCTTCAGGTTTCGCTGCTGGCCAGAGGGATCGCAATTTCTTCCAGCGATTTACGTTCCGCGTCGACGCCCCAGAACCATTCGACCACCGCGGCGCCCAGCATCAACGCCGCAGCCAAGGCATAGCCTCCGAGCAGATTGGCCGCGGATCGCGTGGCGATCAGCGAGCCGAACAGCCAAGGCGCCCCAATTCCGCCGACGGCCGTGCCGATGGAGAAGAACACGGCGATGGCCAGTCCGCGGGTTTCGAGCGGAAAGATCTCGCTAACGGTGAGATAGGCGGCGCTGGCCGCCGACGAGGCGAAAAAGAAGATCACGGTCCAGAGCATCGTCTGGCTCATGGCGTTGAGCAGATTCCGCTCGAACAGCACCCCTGTCGTCAGCAGCAGCAAAGCGGAAATGGTGTAGGTAGCGGCAATCATCCGGCGCCGGCCGACGGAATCGAACAGGTTTCCCAGCAGCACGGCGCCGAAAAAACTGCCCAGCGCGAAAGGCAGCAGATACAGCCCGGTCCGGTCTGCAGGCACGTCGTAGAACTCATTCAACACCAAGGCGTACGTGAAGAACGTGGCGTTGAACAAAAACGCCTGGGCGGCCATCAGCACCAGCCCCAGCAGCGCCCGCTGACGATAATGAGTGAACATGGCCCGCGCAATCATCAGCAGTCCATAGCGGCGGCGCGGGTGTACGGTCAATGTCTCATCGACGGCGCCCAGCGAGGCGCCGGTTTGCTGCTCGACGTCGTCTTCGATGCCTCGCACGATCCGTTCGGCTTCATCGCTGTGGCCGTGTAGCACGAGCCAACGAGGACTTTCCGGCACGTGGTTGCGCAACAGCAAGATGGCCAGGCCGACGACCGCCCCGCCGCCGAACGCAAACCGCCAACCCAGATCGACGGCAAGCCAGCGCGGGTTGAGAATGACCAGCGTCGAGACTGAGCCGAGCGCCGCCCCGAGCCAATAGCTGCCATTGACGATCAAATCAACCCAACCGCGCCGCCGCGCCGGAATCAACTCATCGATGGCGGAATTGATGGCGGAATATTCGCCGCCAATTCCCAGCCCGGTGAGCAGTCGAAACAGGGCGAAACTCGCCAGGTTCCAGGAGAAGGCCGTGAGCAGCGTGCCGCTCAGATAAATGACCAGCGTCACGAAGAACAGCAACCGTCGTCCCAAGCGATCAGTGAGGTAGCCGAAGATCAATGAGCCGCCCACCATGCCAGCCACGTAGCACGAGCCGATGAGTCCGATCTGATCGCTGCTGAAGCCGAGCGTTTCGCGACTTTTCAGCGCGCCGCTGAGGGCGCCCATCAGCGTTACTTCGAGTCCATCGAGCACCCACGTTACGCCGAGCGCGAACAGCACCAGCCAATGAAACCGGCTCCAAGGCATTCGATCCATGCGGGCAGGGATGTCCGTTTCTACTTTTTCAGGCAACTCGTTTGCTTGCGACATATTGCAATCACAGCCTTCGGCTGAGCTCCGGCGAGATAGTGGAAGCGAGCAGACGCGCGGTTGAATTGCCGGCGCCTGGCTCGGCGGATATACGCCACGGCAGGCAGGCACGGGCCAACAAATTCAACGCGCAGAAATTCCGCTTCGTACGTGGCATTGCTGACCGAGACCGGCATAGTGCAGTCGGCGTGCCGCGAGCGAAAAAGCCGGCGCTCACTGCAGAACGGTACAGGGGCGAGCCGGCGTTAAGCCGAGCAAAACCGTCGTTTGCGAAATACTGGGCGTTTTGTGCTCGCTTCGAGCAATGCTTGACCGGCTTCCTCCGGTCACGAACAGGCGAATGGAGAGCCGAGCGTGCGACGCGGCAATATGCCTTACTGCTGGTCTAACGAGCGAGGCTTGGCGTCGCCCAGCGTTTGCAGCTGCTGTTCCAACTCGGCCAGGTCATCCACGAGTTCGGCGGGCAACCGATCACGACGTTTCAAGTCAGCCAGGACGTCGACTGTTTCGACATGCAACTCCCGACGTTCTTGCACTTCGGCCGGTTCGTCGCCCAGTTGGCCCAGGCGTGCGACGGCCTGCATGGCGAAGCGTCGCAGGAAGTCGTCTCGATCGGCCGTAAACTCGGCGATATCCGGATGGCGGCGTACTTCGTCATCGTAAATCTGGCGAGCCTGCCGCTGCCGTTTCCAAGCCTCCTTCCAGGCGCCCTGGCTGGCCTGCACGGAACCCAGGTTCGAATAGACCTTGGCCAGCGCATTGCGAAACTCGGGCCGGTCAGGGTGCGCTGCTGCGATCGGTTCCAATTCGTGCAGCGCTTTGTCGAGCGCCGCGGCGCAGGCCGACAAGTCGCCGCGCCGCTGCTCCATGCCGGCCGCCTGGTTCCAGACGGCGGCCAGATTGCGATGATAATCAGGCTGCTTTGGATCGAGCGCGATCAGCGCCTCGAGCGTCCGTCGGCTTTCCGCCAACAACTCGCGGGCCTGTTCCGCCTCGCCGGTGCGCAGCAACGCGCCGCTCAGATCAAGACAGCTCCGCGCCAGCTCGAAGCGATCGAGCACGCGGGATCGTACCTCGCCCAAGCTGCTCAGCCGAGCGCGGGCCGCGGCGAACGCCGATCGGGCCCGGTCGGCGTCTTCCGCAGCCAGCGCCAGCTTGCCCAATTCCAGATGCGCCGTCGCCAGGCGAAGTTGATATTCATAGATGTCGGGGTCGCGCGACGCCAGTTTCTCGAAGCGCTTCTGCGCCGCTGCGAATTGGAGCTGCGCCCCTGCGAGATCGCCTTGCTTCCTGACCAGCCGTCCCTGATTGAGGGCCAGTGCGCCGCGCAAGGCATCCAGCGCCGGCTCGTCGGCTGCATCTTCGCCGAGGCCGACGAGCAGTTCCTGAGCGCGATGGAACGCCGCCGACGCACGATCCAGTTGTCCGGCATTGCTCTCGATCAAACCGATCTGGTTCAAAATCCTCGCCTGTAGCACCGCCGACTCGCGCTGCACGGGCACGGACTGCGCCTCGACCGCTTCCGCCGCACGGCGGGCCTCGGCCAGCAGCAACAGGTCATTCACGCTCTCGCCTTGCAGAAAGCAGGCTGCGGCAAAATCGAGTTTGAGCGAGTCGTCCTCGGGGCGCTCCTGCAGCAGTCTCCGGTAGCTCGTCATTGCCCGTTGGAAGTCTTTTCGATTGGCGTCTACTTCGCCTAATTCCTGATCGAGCTGGGCAATTCGCGAGTCGACCAGGGCCGCCTGGCCGAGTAAGCGAGCGTCGTGCGGCGTTTGTTCGACTAAGCTCGACAAGGCGTCGCGGGCGGCCTGGTATTCGCGGCGCGCCTCGGCCGGCGAGCCGATCTCGCGCGTGATGCCGGCAATGGCAATGCGAGCTTGGGCCAGTTCGGTGCGCAACTGCGGATCGGTCGCTCGGCGCGACAGAAACTCACGGTAATACTTCAGCGCGGTGCGCAATAGCGACTCTTGCGCCTTGTGCATGCCGGGCCCCTGCAGCCAAGGGTTTTCTTCCGCCTGGCGGAGCATATCGCGCACGGCGGCATGCGCTTCGGCGAAGTTGGCTTCCGCCCGCTGGTTGGCGGCCTGCAACTGGCGGTTTTTCTCGCCCAGGACCAGCGTCGCGGCGCCCAGGCCGACGGCGGTCACCGCGAGCGCCGCGCCGGCGCCGGTCAGCGCGGTGCGATGCCGCTTGGACCAGCGCCAAAGTCTCGCGTGCCACGGTTCTTGCCAAACGCCGACCGGTTCGTCGGCCAGCCAATGTTCGATGTCGTCCGCCAGCGCACGGGGCGAAGCATAGCGATCGGCCGGACGCAGCGCCATGGCCTTCAGGCAGATCGCCTGCAGCGGCGGCGGCACGCTGCGATTGACCGAGCGGGGCGGCGGAAAATCACCCTGGGCCACGCGCCGCAGCAGCGCTCCCAGCTCCGCCGCGTCGAACGGCGCCTTGCCGGTCAGGAGCGTATAGAGCGTGGCGCCCAAGCTGTATACGTCGCTGGCCGGGCCGAGTTCATCGAGCCGACCTTCGGCCTGTTCGGGGCTCATGTACTGGGGCGTGCCGAGCACCTGACCCGCCGCCGTCGGCGCCGAGCCGCTGGCCGAGACGGGTTGCAGCGGCGGCGCCTCTTTACCGGCCGGCGTCTCTTCGCGGCCGACGACCTTAGCCAACCCCCAATCGACGACAAGCGTTTCGCCGTACTTGCCGAGCATGATATTGCCCGGCTTCAAATCGCGGTGCAGCACGCCGCGACTGTGCGCGTATTCCAGCGCATCGCAGACGTCGACGAACCTTCCGAGTAATTGGTGCAGTTGCACGCTCCGCTCGCCGGGATCTCGCGACGACGCATCGGCGGCATGGAACCGCTCGATGGCCTCCTCGAGACTGTCGCCGCGGATGAATCGCATGGCGTAGAACGGGCGCCCGTCCGGATAGGCGCCGAGACCATAAACCGGGACGATGCCCGGATGCTCCAGACCGCCGGTGACTTCGGCTTCCAGCAGGAACCGGGCGCGGCTTTCCGGCTGGTCGGCGCGTTGCTGCTGGATTTCCTTGAGCGCAACTTCGCGGTGCAGCTCTTCGTCGAGCGCGACATAGACTTCGCCGAGCCCGCCTCGTGCATAGGGTCGAAGAATGCGAAATCTTGTGCCGGCCGAACTCGGCTCGCCGACGGGCAGCGGACGGGTGACGTAAGGATCTTCCATAGGTTTCTTAAGCCGCAACTATTACCTGCCGTGACTTGCGCCGCACGAGTTCCTTGCTCCCGCCGAACGCAGCGCCACCCTGGAACGACGCTCGACGCTAGCTCATCTGCCGCCGTCTACGCAAGTCGCGTGCCTGTTTGCGACGGGCGTCACGACAGGAATATGATGCTGTTTTGCCACACCTGAAATGAGCACAGACGCACAGTTTATCGCATGTTCTCGACGCGAAAAACTTGAAACCCGGGAGCAAGAGCCCGCCGGCGGGCCGTCTCGGGCCGGCGGCGCAGCCTTCCAGACATGGCGTGCTTCACCGGGCGCGCCATTTGCGTCCTCTGGGCGACGGAGGCGCTGGAGAACCAACCATGATCGTCGAAAAGCGAACGGGCGCGTCGTTGCGTGAGGAGCCGGCATCATTGCCGGAAACGGGGAATCGCCCGAATCTCGAAATGTATGCGGTCATTCTGAACGGGATTCACGTTCAAATCCGCTTTGCCGACGCTAAGGCGGGTTTTATCGCCGCCTTGAACGCCGTGTTGTTCGGTTTTCTGGCCGCCCGGTTTGACGACGTGCTGCTGGCATACTCGAAGCTCGACGCCAGCAGCCCCGTGTTGTGGTTCAACGTCGTCTCGCAGTCGCTTTACTTGATGGCGACCGCCGGCGCCGTCGGCTCAATCCTGATCGCCGTCAAGCCTCGCTTCAGCGAACTGGCGCCGA
>DASZUP010000493.1:0-7039 GCA_035547635.1 Pirellulales bacterium | reverse complement strand
TCGCACAAGATGGCGGCCATTTCCAACGCCGCCGTGCAGGAAGGGGTCATCAGCGCCTTGAGGATGCCAAATCTCTCTTCCAACAACGCCGAGCACTTCTGGGTGAAAACGCCGTCTCCCGAGATGTTCCCGAAAGCGACCACCTGGGCGATATAATACAGCTCCTTGCCGGCGATGAAGGGCTTGTTAAACGGAATTTGAGCAGGCATGCGTCGAAACCCAGGGAACTCGCGTTCAACCTCAGCCAGACCGCGCTTACCGCCGCGAGATTCTCGGCGAGAGGCGGGTTGAGCTTTTAAACCCAGGGCGCTCAGCCTACCGGCCAATTATTCAAGAATAATGAGCGGAGCGTTCATAATGCGCTGTCTTGGGCGCCGCTGACCGCATGACCGCGACCGGGAGCCGCAGCCGCGGGATGGATCCGCACGGCTTCCGCAAAATGTCGCTCGGCCTGCTCCGGATCGCCGAGCTTCATCAAAACGCGAGCCAGGCTGAGATGCGCCTGCCAGTATTCGCGATTGAATTCCAGCGCTGCGCGATAACGCCTGGCGGCGTCTTTATTCAGTCCCTTGACCTCCGCCAGTACGCCCAGGTTATACCGGGCCACGGCATTGCGGGGATTGATCCGCAACACGGCCTCAAACGCCGCAATGCATTCTTCCGTGCGGCGCAACTGGGCCAGCGCCATTCCCAGATTCAATTGTCCCCGTTCGTCGTTGGGAGACATCTTTACCCCTTTGCGCAACCACTCCGCCGCTTCCTTCGGCCGGCCGCTCTCCAACAGCGCGACGCCCAAACTGTTGGACGCAATTGGATTGGGCTGGGTAACCTCCACGGCATGCCCCCACAACGTCAAACTGTTGAGCCAGTATCCCGTCTGACGCCAAGCGGCGCCTGCGCATGCCAATAGCAAAGCGGCGACCGCCCATGGCGCCGCCCGACGAGCCCAGGCTCTCGACCGAGCCGCATCGTACCCGCCCCAAACGAGCGCGATCAGTAGCCCGACCATCGGCACGTACATATAGCGATCGGCCATGGCCTGTTCGCCGACCTGGACCAGGCCGATGACCGGAAACAGCGTCCCCAAATACCAGCACCAACCGACGGCCAGGTAGGGTCGACTCCGGCGCAGTCGGAATGCGAGCCAACTGATCGCCAGCAGCACGACGCCCGCCGCAGCAACTTGCCACGGCGCCACGCGGTCGCGCGGATGAGGGTAAAACACCGCCAGATTCGCTGGCCAGAGCATCTGCCCCAGGTAGCTGACATACGCCAGCAAGGCGTTCATCACGCGATCTATAAAAGACATCTCTCCGATCGAACGCACGGCTCCCGCTCGATGCTGCACTAGCACGGTCACAACGCTCGACGCGGCGCTGAGCCCGAACCATGGCAGCTTTTCCAGCACCAGCCCGCGCCATGACTTTCCGCCGCCGTTCGAACGCCGCTGCCTCGCTTGCTCAGGAAGCGCCGCCCGCTCGGTTCTTTCGTTGCGTCCCAATGGCCAGTAATCCAACAGCAGCAGCACGCACGGCAAGGTCACCAACATCGGCTTGGCCATCAGCCCCAGCGCCAGACTCAGCGTCACGAGCAGGTATCGGCGCCAGTTCGCCCTGGCGACGTACGCCAGGTAAGCGAGCAGCGCGAGCATCCAGAACAGCGTGCTAAGCACGTCTTTGCGCTCGGCGATCCAGGCGACCGACTCGACGTGCAACGGATGCAACGCGAAGAACGCGGCGACGCACGCGCTCCTGCCAAGCGCGTCGGTCATGATCCGAAGGGCCCAGAACAGCAGCACGCTGTTGACGGCGTGCAACATCAGGTTCATGCCGTGGAACCCTCGCGGGTTCATTCCGAACAGTTGGGCGTCTACCTGCAAGGAAAGCCACGTCAACGGATGCCAGTTCGCGCAGTCATCGGCTGTCGCAGCCCACAGGGCCGTTTCCGGCGTCAGCCCCGCAGTCACGTGAGAATTGCCGTAAACGTAGATGTCGTCGTCGTAGTTGAGGAAATCGGCATCCAGCACGCGGCAGTACGTGAGAGACGTGACCAGCACCAGGAGGGCGGAGATCGCCCATTCGGTCCGGCAGCCGGCGAGCGATCGAGGCGCGCCATCGTTCGCGGAAACCGATTCTCGCCGCCGCTTGCGCTCGGATTGCCGTCGCGTCATCGTCCTTCCGTATCTTCCCGAGCTGCGGAGGTCGGCGGAGCGATTGCTTGCCGATCAGGAATGATCGACAGGATGGCGCGCAGTTCCTGCTCGCGAGCTTCCGGCAGATCGCACTTGAGCGCCTCCTGGCATGCGGCGCGCGTCTTATCGGCCTGGCCTCGCTCGGCATAAAGCATGGCAAGCGCCCAATGGGCGTCTGCGTGCTTGGGTTCTGTCTCAAGCGTCCTGCGATAGTACTGTTCCGCCTTATCCAATTGGCCATCGACGCAGCAGACATCGCCCAGCCGAGAGTAGCGTTCCGCCTCGGAAGGCGCGTGTTCGGCCTCTTGCCAAAGCGTTTGCGCAAACTCGGGCCTTCCTAAGTGCATCCAGGCGGCGGCCAGGCAATCGACGATCTGCCAATCCCAATCGCTTACGTTCGACTTGCTGCTTCGCGCCCACTCGGCCGCGGTCGCTGCGAGCCCTTGTCGAATGAGATCGCCCACGGCGGCTTCCGTTGCGCCGTGCCCTTCGCCCTGCAGGCGATCCAGCGGGCGCAAGGCTTGGTCCAGCTTCTCAATTTCCTGCCGTTGTTGCGGCCCCACGCTCTGTTGAGCGAGCAACTGAAGCCCTACCGTCCGCTGCGCGTCAACCATCCGCCTCGCCCGCCACACGTCATACAAGCTATGCAGGCTGGTCGAGTGCCCTGGTTCCAGCCGCAAGGCTTGTTGAAACTGCCAGGTTGCCTGGGCCCAACGCAGTCCCGTGCCGTTGTGCCAGCCTTCTGCGGGTCGCGGCGGCGCCACGCTAAAGTCCGTAACCATATTCCAATAGCAACGGCCGTGCAGCGCCAGGTCGTCAGCGCTTCTCGTCGACGACGAGGCCTGAGCCAGGCGGTCGAGCGCGAGCCATTGGGCGGGGATGCGCCACGACCAGGCGACGGACGGCCGAGGGCATAGTTCGCTGCCCAAGCGGATCAGAGCTTCCGCTTCGAGCTTCGCCGCCTGCTTTCCCTGGGCCGCCGGTTCCTCGCCGGCGGCAAAATGCCGGCGTGTGAGATCGACGGCGGGAAACTCTCGTTGAGAGACGCCGCTTTGATTCGAAACGAAGACGCTGCCCAGCGAGTCGAAATAAATACAGCGCCAATCGCCTTCCGTCAACAACAACGCCTCGCCCATCACATGGCTGCGGTGATCAAGCAGCACAAGGGGGCGGCCTAGTTTCTCCAGCGCGTCGCGCCAAACGCCGCCCCGGCCGTGCAGCGAATCGTCGATGGCCACGTAAGTTTTGAAGGTCTCCAGCGAAGGGACTTCCAACCGGGGATCCATGAAGGCTTTTTTGTCAGGTCCGTTGTGATACACGTACAGCGACGCCATCCCCAGGTCGAAGGCAATGGCTCGATCCGGCAGGCCCTCTCGGCCGGCAAACCGCGCGGCGTCGTGCGCAAATTCTCCGGCCATTTCGCCCAGGCCGAGCCGATGCGCGCCGTCGATTCGCTCATTCCAGGCGCCTGAGCCGATGGCCGCCAGCCAGACGGCGAACAGGGCCACAAGCGCGCCGCGAGTCGCCCAAACCAGCGATTTTGTACTGCGAGCTGGCGTCCGTTGGGCGAGCATCTGCGCGATCCACTCGCTGAGGTTCCAACTCAGAAGGACGCCGGACGCGAGTGCGAACAGGTTTAAGTTGCGCATTGCCTGAAAACTCAAGTAGGCAAACGCCGCGGCGAGCAACAGGCGAAACAGGTCAGCGCCTGCTCGCACTGCCAGCAAGCCGACCGCCGTCCAACAGGCGAGCACGAGCAACAACATGCCGGGCGTATGACCGCCAGATTCGTGCATGCCGGCGATTGCCGTCTGCAGATAGTTCATCGTGAGCGCTTGGCCGGCGCCGCTCAAGGCGGCGATGGCGGCCGCCTTCATCGATACGCTTCGCAAGCAATGCGCCGCCGCCAACCAGCAGCACGCGACCGCCGTCGAGAGCGCAAAACCAACGTACGCTTGCCACGGGCTGGTCGCGAAGTCGACCGCTGTTAATGACCCGCCGAGCAAGCCAAGGAACGAACCGGCAACCGCCAGCCAGATCCCTCCCCTTACCGAGACGGCAAGCCTCTCGTCGTTTGCAGATCTCTTTCGCGCTTGCGCGTCGCTTTGCGAGGCGCGCCACAACGAGGGCACGGCAAAGCTGAGCGGCAGGGCCAGCCACAGAAAGAACATGGCCCGGTAATAGACGGCATACGAACGGACAAAGTCCTGGCTGCGGCGCGCGTACTCAAACGGACCGAAGAACTCGTCGATGTACGTTTTGTATTCATTCGCGGAATCCGCGATCTTGGGAAACAGTTCCAAGGGAAACAGCGCGCCTTGCAGACCGTAAGGATTCAGCATGCAGGCCGCCAAGACCATGGCGAACGCGGCTAGGAAGTGACGCTGCGCAGCGCCATCAGCGAGCGGCGATGGTTCGCGCACGCCCGGCGAGCTTACCCAGCGACTTGCAAACCGGGCCATGAGAAACAGCGCAAATACGATCGGGCCCAGCACGAAAAGTCCGTGCATATTGACCCACAAGACCTGGACCGGCGGCAAGAGCCAAACCCGCTTCGGCTGTTGCGATGCGCGATCGAGCGTGGCGAGATAAACCGCGAGAAACAACAGCGTAAAGATCTCTGGCCGAGGATCGAGACGGGAGCCGAACAAGATCATCGGCACAATCCAGCAGCCGATCGCGACGGCCGTCAGCCCCGACCGCGAACTGCCCCAAACGGCCGCCAGGATTGCGGCCGATGCAATCGTTGCAGCCAGCAAGATCACTCCCGCCACGCCCGCCTTATGGAAGATGCTCGCGACAATCACCTCGAACAGCCAATGCAGATCGACCCACACGCGGTCGGCCGATCCAAACGTGAACGGATCCAATCCGGGCGCGCTGCGGTTTTCCAGAATCCAGTCGCCGGCCCGCAAATGCCACCAGAGATCCGGATCCGTCAACTCGTAGCAGGCGAACAAGAACGCCGTCGCGACTAACGCCGCCGCCAGCAGAAAATCTGCGATTCGTCCGAGAGAACGTCCGGCATCGCTGGAGAGCCGGCTCCCGAAGGAAACGGCGTCAAGGGGCAGTTCGCCAGTTCGCTGGGGAGAATCTGGTTGGCGCTCTTTCACCGCGGGCCAACTGGGGGTTGCATCGAGGGGACGGAACGGGAGCGTGCGATTATCGTCTCCCCGGCCGGCCGGCGAAAGGGGTTGACGACAAGCTGGCGCAGCGATCATCGGCCGCAGGCTTCCAATACGACTCGATCTGCAATCGGAAAACTCGCTTCGGGGGCCGATTGTTAGCGCAGCGTTTGAATAGCATGAAAGACTTGCAAGGGCCCGCGAACGCTGCGAATTGTCAGAATTGAGTTAAATTGCTTTCCAAGCGGCGCCGCGGGCCGCCATAATAAATCCGTTCGAGAAAGAGCCTCACGGGTCGCTCGCCAGCGGCGTAGGACCAACCGAGACCCCAGCAACGCTTCGTCATCGTCAGCGACTCTTGCAAGCGAACCATGCTGCACAACAAGAAAATCGTCGTGGTGCTGCCCGCCTACAAAGCGGCGAAAACGCTCCGTCAGACCTATGCCGAGATCCCTCGGGACATCGTCGACGAGGTCATTCTGGTCGACGACGCCAGCAATGACGAAACCGTCATTTTGGCGCATGAGCTGGGCTTACACGTCTTCGTCCATCAAACCAATCTTGGTTACGGCGCCAATCAAAAGACCTGCTATCGCGAAGCGTTGGCGCTGGGGGCCGATATCGTCGTCATGCTCCATCCCGACTACCAGTACGATCCGCGGCTCATCTCGGCCATGGCCGGCATGGTGGCCTCGGGGATTTACGACGTCGTGCTCGGCTCTCGGATTTTGGGCGGGTCGGCGCTCAGCGGCGGCATGCCGAAGTACAAGTACTTTTTCAATCGGGCGTTGACTTGCGTACAGAATCTGCTGCTGGGCGCCAAGCTGTCTGAGTACCACACCGGCTACCGCGCGTTTTCCCGCCAGGCGCTGGAATCGCTGCCGCTATTGGCCAACTCCGACGATTTTGTGTTCGACAATCAAATGCTGACGCAGGCCGTCGCTTTCGGCCATCGCATCGGCGAAGTCAGTTGCCCGACCAAATACTTCGCCGAAGCCAGCTCCATCAGTTTCCGGCGCTCCGTGACCTACGGCCTGGGAGTGCTGTCGACCAGCATCGCATATCGCTGCTGGAAGTGGGGTCTGATCAAGTCGAGCCTGTTCAGCCGCAGTCCGACTTACCGGCTGCAGCCGAGCTACTATCGCTACGAGCAGCAAGGCCCCGCATCGCCAGGCGAAGAGCGCGGCTCCGTCGACCGCGAGCAACCGTTACTCGCCGTCTCGGAGTGATGGCATGGCCGACGGCCTGCCGGTTCGCTCCCTGGGGCTGACAGCGCCTTCTCCAGGCTCGCGCGCACCCCTGTTGTCCTGCCTGGCCCTGCTTCTGCTGACCTTGGTCGCTTACCGATCAGCAGGCAACCTGGAATTCACTTGCTATGATGACAACGACTACGTCACTGAAAACCCGCACGTTCTGAGCGGCGTCAATCGAGACAACGTCGTCTGGGCTCTCACCACCACGCACGCCGCGAACTGGCATCCACTGACGTGGATTTCGCTGCAATGCGACAGCCAGCTCTTCGGCAAAGAGGCCTCCGGCTATCACATAACCAACCTCTTGCTGCACGCCTTGGCGGCCAGCTTGCTATTCCTGGCCTGGCGCCAAATGACCGGCGCCGTCTGGCAGAGTTGGCTGACGGCCGCCTTGTTCGCGGTTCATCCCGAGCACGTCGAGTCGGTCGCCTGGATCGCGGAACGCAAAGACGTGCTCAGCGCGGCGTTTT
>DASZUP010000492.1:0-2444 GCA_035547635.1 Pirellulales bacterium | reverse complement strand
GCGGACAGGCGGCCGCGGCGATCGAATTGGCCTTGCCGTGAACGTTTGGACCTGTTTTCATCGCTTTTGCGAGGCTTGCTTCCAAGCATGAAGTCGCCCACGAATTTCCATTCGGTCCGCACGGACCGGCGAACGTTTTGCCTTCGCACTGCCGGTGGATTGGCGGGACTGGCTTTGGCCGGCGAGTTGCGTCGTACGGCAGCCGACGAGGCGGCGCCGCTGATCGCGTCGATCGAAAAGGTCGTTCTCCGTCACGGTCGCGACGGGAGCGGGCCGACCTGGTTTCATCCTCGGGCCTGCATAATTCCCGGCGGCGCTTCCAGCGACGCCACAGCCTTCATGACGCTCCAGACGATCATGGGCTCGGACTTTTTCGGCCCGGTGCATTGGATGACGTCGTCCGAACTGGGACGCACCTGGTCGGAACCGCTTCTGGTCCCTTCGCTCGGCCGGGTGAAACAAATCGACGGCGTCGAGGAGGGAGTTTGCGACGTCACTCCCGACTGGCATCCGCAAACCAGGACCGTGCTGGCCTTGGGACACAACGTGTTTTATCGCGGGCCGAGATTTTCCGCGGACCAGCCGCCGCGCTGGCCCGTCTATTCTGTCTGGCGAGACGGCGAGTGGGGCCCGCGCGCCAAGCTGGCGTGGGATGATCCGCGCGGCACGTACATCTACACCAACAACTGCGGCCAGCGGATCGTCCTGCCCAACGGCGACATTCTGCTCGCCTTCACCTACGGCAATGTGAAAACCACGCCGCGCAGCGTCAGCAGCGTACGTTGCTCGTTCGATGGCGAAACGCTGGCGGTCAAACAGGTGGGCGATGAAATCAAGCATGACAAGGGCCGCGGGTTGCTGGAGCCGTCGCTGGCGTCATTCGGCGGCAAATTCTTCCTGACGATCCGCGCCGAAGACAACCGCGGCTATGTCTGTGCCAGCGACGACGGTCTGAACTGGACGCCCAAACAACCGTGGATGTGGGACGATGGCGAGCCGTTGACTATGTCCACCACCCAGCAGCACTGGCTGGCCCACTCGGATGCATTGTTTCTGGTTTACACCCGTAAAGACGCGACCAATACGAAAGTCATACGCTGGCGAGCCCCCTTGTGGATGGCGCAGGTCGAGCCCGGCTCGTTGCGGCTGATCCGGGCCAGTGAACGCGTGGTGCTGCCGCTGGTGGGCGACGGGGTCGACGATCCGGACCGCGTCGCGTTGATGGGTAATTTCGATACAACGAACGCCAGCCGCGAAGAATCGTGGGTGACAGCCGGCGAGTGGCAACCGAGGAACGGCGTCCGCGGCGACCTGCTTATGGCGCGCATCCGCTGGAATAGGCCGAACAAATTGGCTCCGTAGCTCCCCTTCGCTCTGCTCGCCTATCGTCCTGGCTTTGCCCAGCATGCCAGCCTTCGCTGTTCCCTGCCGTTTCGACGCATTGCCTCGCGTTCCGGCCGTTGGAACGCCGCCTGGAGCGACTAGGTAAAGTTTGACGGCAGTGTCGGACGATACTTAAGAGGGCGGCATTGCACCGAGCGGCGAATCGCCGTTCGAAAGGCGCCCCTGACTCTCCTCGCCGCCATTTTTGTGACCAACGTTCGTTTTGATCTTTACCGATGACGCACCTGGGAACGGCTTCTGTTGAGGATGTGACAGCGGCTTGCAACGCGGGCGCTGCAGAAATTGGCGAGGCTCTGTCGCGTCTGATTGGCGCCACCACGGAGGTTAGCGTTGGCGAGGCCGTGGAAATCACGCCCGCCGCGCCGCCGGACGAACTGCAAGGTCCGGGGTTGATGGTCATGCTGACGCTGGAAGGTTCGGCGGCGCTGGTCGCATTTCCCGAAGCTTCAGGTTTGCTGCCGGCCTGGTACGGCGAGCCTGACGCCACCGGCAAGAGCGTGCTGACCACGCTGGCCCAGGAATTGGGCATGCTGGTGCTGCCCGAAGCGTTCATGCCGGAAGGCTTTCAAGCCGCGCGTGTGGCGCACCTCGCTGAAGCGATTCAGCGAGGCGGCGTAGCCGCAGGGTCCCAATTGCTGGCGCTGACTTTGAAGGCGCCCTCCGGCAAGCAGGCGGTGATGAGCCTGATCTGGCCCGCCAACTCGCCCGACGCCGTCTATGAGCCGGCTGCGGCGCCGACAAGCGGAGCGGCGGCCGCCCCTGCCGAGCCGCAAGCGGAGCCTTCGTCGCCACCGCAACCGGCAGTCGCGGCGCCGAAGGCCGCACGACGGCCCGGCGTTCGCGCCTCTTCCGCGGATTCTGCGACGATCGAGAATCTCCCTGCGTATTCCCGCAGCTTGTTGAGGATCAAGGTTCCGGTGATTGTGACCTTGGCTGAAACTAAGCAGCCCATCGGGCGGATCGTCGAATTGGGGCCCGGAACCATCATCCAGTTCGACAAGTCGTGCGAGGAAATGTTGTCGCTGCAGGTCGGCGGTCAG
>DASZUP010000491.1:0-3570 GCA_035547635.1 Pirellulales bacterium | reverse complement strand
GGCTCCAGTAATCGCGCTGCCCCGGCGCGTGGGCGACCAGGTAATGCCCGGTGCCGGTGATCTCGAAATTCCGACCCAAGTCTTGCGACAAGCGGCTGCGCATTTCGGCGGCCGAGTAGCCGCGGAAGGGCGAAGCCAGCTTGCGGAACTCAGTGGCCTTGGCCGGGTCGAACATCCACAAACGGCCGTCACGGGTGAGCAGATCAGCCTCGGCGGTAGTGAGCTTCAGCAGCATCCCTTCGAGCCGCTGGTCTCCCAATTGCAGATCGAGCACCGTCCGGCCGCCCGGCTCTGCGGCCCGCGACGGCGCAGTCAGCAGCGCGGCGACGATGAGCGCGAAGAAGAGAGAGGCGTTAAGCAATCGAAGTTTTCGCGAGTTGTCGTCTTCCGCGCAGCGCCCCCGAAAGGTGAGAATGCCGCCGTCAAACGCTTCTGAGAGGGATGGCAAAAAGATGTGGGGCAAAAAAATAGGAGCGGAAATTGGATAACGTTTCACTATGGACTACCTCCCGCGTTTTTTCTTTTCGTGGTCCTCCCCCGTACTCGTTTTCATGTTTTTGCCATCCATTTTTTTGCCATCACCGGCGCCTTCCCCGGGCTGGCGGTTCGGTTGCTACTCGTAGCGCGTTTTCGAGTCATTCCGCCGGCAGAACGTCCTCCACGGGCGCGAGGTCCGCAACACAACTCTAGCCCGCATTTGCCGTTGTGCCCGGTCGCCAGGGCGTTGCATTCGCTTTACTTGACACAACTGATAATCACTGTTTATCATCACCGGCGTGGGGAGGGCGGCGTTTTGCCCGCAACCGAGAAGGGAAAAACTACGTCGTCATGGCAACTTCTATCCAACCTGCCGACCCGGCCGACGTGGTCCGCGCGATCGTGGAACTGATCCAACAGCGGCAGCTCAAGCCGGGCGATAAGCTGCCGCCGATCCGCGAGTTGGCCCGCGAGTTCGCCGTCAAACCGACCGTGGTGCGAGATGCGCTGTTACACGCGCAGTCGATGGGGCTGATGCGGATCGTGCCGCGTAGCGGCGCCTATGTGCAATCGTTGACCTATGAGCCGCTGGTCGACGCATTGGCCAGCACGCTTTCTCCCGCCTTGATGCAGGAAGACCACAATCTGTTCCATCTGCTTGATGCGCGCCGCACGTTAGAGGTGGAACTGGTCGGCCGGGCGGCAAAGCGGAGACAGCTCGAAGACTTGCTGCCGGTGCGCAGCGCCTTGCAAGGCATGGCCGAAGCCGGCGACGCCGACGGCGAAAAGTACGCCTCCAACGATATTCGCTTTCATGCTGAGATCGCCCGACTGGCGGGCAACCCGGTGCTGCTGGCCATGCATCGCGCGCTGCTCGATCTGTTGCGGCCGTACCTCTTTTCCCGCGCCGCCGACGCTGAAGAGAAAGCAGTCGCCAGCCGGTCGCACGCAGCCATCTATGCGGCCTTGGTCAAAGGCGACGCCGAAGAAGCCAAGGCCGAAACTCGCGAACATCTGAGCCTGGCATACGACAGCCTGTTGCGCGAGGTTCAAAACTTGCACGCTTTGGAAACCGATTAGATCCTGCAACGACCACGCCTGCAGACTGGAGACCGACGGATGTTCTCGATTCTGGGAAAACCGGGCCGGCTGTGCGATGGCTTGAGCCGCCGCGAAATGCTTCGTATTGGGGGCATCGGTCTTTCCGGGCTTTCGCTGGCCGACTTGTTGAACTCGCCGGCTCGAGCAACCGGCGGAGATCGGCAGTTCGGCCGCGCCAAGAACGTGATCTTCCTCTGGTTGCAAGGCGGTCCTCCGCAGCATGAAACGTTCGATCCCAAGCCGGAGGCGCCGGCCGAAGTTCGCGGGCCGTTCAAGCCGATCGCGACCAACGTGCCCGGCATTCAGATCAGCGAACTGTTGCCGCGCACGGCGGCCATGGCGGACAAGTACGCCATCGTTCGTTCGCTGGTCACCGGCAGCAACATCCATTCGGCCAGCGGCTACTACGTACTGACCGGTTATCCGTACCGGGGGCCCAATCCGCGGCAGATCAGTCCTACCGATTGGCCCTACTTCGGCTCGATCGTGAAAATGCTCAAGCCGAGCGAGACGCTGCCCGCTTACTCGACGGTCTGGCTGCCGGACGTGATGCGGCTGAACGACAACGTGATGCCCTCCGGTCAAACGGCCGGCTTTCTCGGCACGAAGTGGGAGCCGGAAAAAGTCGTTTGGGATCCCGCCAGCGCCGACGCCCAGGTCGAGCAGTTCCGCCTGCCGCCGGACGTTTCGCAACTGCGACTGGGTTCGCGCCGTTCGCTGCTGGACCAGCTCAACGAGCATTTCCGCTCGGCCGACCGCAGCGGCGCGATCGAAGCCTTCGGTCCCCAGGTGCAGGAAGCCTTTTCCGTGCTGACCACCGGCCGCGCGCTGGCCGCCTTTGATATCGAGAAGGAACCCGCGCGCACGCGAGAACGATTTGGCGGCAGCAAGTGGGGCCAGTGCCTGTTGCTCGCTCGCCGCTTGATTGAAGCGGGCGTGCGGCTGGTACACGTGAACTGGCTGCGCGAAGAAGGGGACAACGCCGTCGACAACCCGATGTGGGATACGCACGCCCAGAACGCCGACCGGTTGCAGGACGTGCTCTGCCCGCAGTTCGATATTGGCTTTACCGCACTGCTTGAAGATCTTGACCAGCGCGGCCTGCTCGACGAAACGCTGGTGGTCGCCGTGGGCGAGTTCGGACGCACGCCCAAGATCAACTCGCAAGGCGGCCGCGATCATTGGGGTAACGTGAGCAACTTCGTGATCGCCGGCGCCGGCATTCAGACGGCGCAGGTCATCGGCCGCAGCGACGCCGTCGGCGGAACGGCCACGGCCGATCGCGTCGAACCGAAAGACCTGACCGCCACGCTGTTCCATCTGCTGGGGATTAACCACGATCTACTGTTCCGCGACCGCTTGGAGATTCCGCATGCCGTGACGCAAGGCGCGCCGATCCACAAACTCTTCGGTAGCGGGCCGGCCACCGCCGCGCGCCGCGAACCGGAAGGCGACCTGGCGTTTGTGCCGGCCTATACCACCGAAAAGCTGCGCAACCGATCGTTTGAAGATGACGTGCCGCTGCATCCGGTCGGCGGCGATAAACGCCGCAAAGGCTGGCAGGCAGTTCCGCTGGCCGGCGCTGAAGCGTCGGCCGGCCTGGCGGTTCGCTTGCTCGACGGACCTGGCAAGTCTACGGGAAAGAAAGGGCATTGCGCGGCGATCGGCATTGGTCTGGGCGACCCAACCGCCGCGGTCGACGTGCCGCAAGGCGCGCGGGCCATTCTATCGCAGGAGATTCGCAACCCGCGATCGGGCGACTTCACGTTTTCCGTGCTGGCCAGCGGCGGCGGGACTTCAGCGGCATGGTTCGAAGAAGTCTTCTTGATGCACTTCAAATGCCGGCTGACCTTGTTCCGCTTTTCCGATTCGACCAAAGACGTGCGCCGCAGCCAGTTCCTGGCCGAAAGCGAGTTTCGGCCGGCATTCTCGGACGATGAGAGTCCGCAATACGAGCGATTCGAGGTTTCCCAGTTCTTAGGCACGACCGTC
>DASZUP010000490.1:0-3488 GCA_035547635.1 Pirellulales bacterium | reverse complement strand
TACCCGCAACCTGCTGGAGCGTGCATTGGGGAAATGAGGGGGAAGAGTGAGGAGGGAGTAGGGAGGAGTTCCCGCTTCCGCGCGGCTTGAATACGCGTTGCCTACTCCCTTTACCTGACTCCCGACTCCCGCCGCTGCGCTACGGGCGTTTCTTGTCGAGTTGCTTGATCCACGAAACCTGCGTGATCAGCACTTTCAGCGAAGCGAAGGAAAGCGCTGCGGTCGTGTTGCAGGCGGGCGACTCGTTGCCCTGGCTGGTGGCCTGGGTCAGGTCGCCGATGAGAAACACGTTGAAATCGTTCCGCAGGTTTTCGTAGCCGGCCGTCGTGCTGCAGACGCACATGTCGGTGGCGAAGCCCAGCAGCAACACATGGCGAATGCCGTTGCGTTTCAAGAACTCGCGCAGCGGCTTATAACCTTCGCCGTCAAAGATCACTACGTCGTCGGGCTGAGCATCGAGCTCTTTATGCACCGGAATCGGCAACGACCAATAGCCGGGACCGTTGTAGCCATCGCCCGGGTCGCCGCCGGGGAACTGGGAGAAGTAATCGACCACCGGCGTTTCGGTCGAGACGGTTAATTCCCGGGGGATTTCGCGGCGGTCGTCATACTGAAATGATTTCAGCAGCGCGTCCAAGGCGGCGGCCCCGCGGCGCCGCTCCTCAGCGCCGGGCCGGTGGTCGAATGATCGATACATCTGCTTGCGCATCGGATCGGCTTTGCCCGGCAAGCTATACATCACCAGCGACGCTTTGCCGCGGAGCGAATTCACAAACGGCGCAATCGCCGTTCGCAGTTGTTTGCCGGCTGATTTCAGCATCTCGGGCGAACCGAAGACGAAACCGGCCGGCTGCGGCATCCGCCATCCCTGCCCGTCCTCTAGGCCCCACGGATGCACGACGATGACGGCCGTTTTGGCTAGCGACAAGTAATTCGGAATCTCGATATAACTGCGCGCGTTGTAAGAATATCGCCAAGCGCGGACTTCGAGATCGGCGTCGGCGTCGTTGACCAGCGGCGGGCTTTTGAAGCGATGGTCGTCGCGGATTGGCAAGACGAACTCCGGATTGTCCGCCAGCAGAGGCTCGGGATGCTCGATCCGTTCCAGGCGGTTTTCATAGACGCGTTTGCCGGCAAGTTGCTTGGGAGACTCTTGACGGTCTTCCTCATCAGCCGCCGTTGGGAGGCCGCTGGCCGCAATCGCGAGCCCCAACACGCAAAGCGTCGCGAACCGGCGCCGTCTGACAAGTTGTTTGCGACCGAGTGACATGTTGTCGGCTCCTTGCAAAGCGGAATGCGAATTCGGAGGCGGAAAAGACCAACTGCGAGGTAAAGCATGCTTCACGGCCAGCGCAGCGTGCGTTGGAAAGCATTTCAGAATTTCGCCGGCAATGCAAGCTTTTGCCGGCGCCATCGAGCTGACGAGCTCGCAATAGGGGCCGGCGGCGCGTCGCGATTGAAGAGATTCGCGGGGAGAGAAGGCGCCGAGCAGAAGAGCAAGATGCGGCGCGGGGCCGCCCCGCCCTGAGCGGGCCGGGGCGGCGGCGCAACCGCAATGAGGGCAAGGTTACCAGTCTCAGGCTTTATCGTTGGACTTCTTGTCGCGACTCTGCTGAGATTTCTTCGAGGCGTGCTCGCCGTGGCCTTTCTTCATGGCCTTCACCGTGCCTTCGCTCTCGATGATCAGGATCTGATCGCCCGAGCGGAAGACGTCCAGGACGGCGACGTGTCCCTCGCTGTCAAGGTACTCGGCGTCTTCGATCAGCCGAAATGTCTTTTCGGTCTCCTTGCCGTTCTTGCCTTCCATCTTGACGGTAATCGTGCCGGCCTGCGGATTGACGTTGGTGATCGTCGCCTCAGCATGCTTTCTGAGCTCCGTCACCTTGTCGCCTTCCTCAGTGATGCAAACGTCGTCGCCTGGCTCGAACGAGTCGAGTTCGGTCTGCTTCCCCTGGCTGTCCAGAATCTGGGCGTCGTCCGCCAGACGCAAGGTCTGCTTCTGCTCCTTGTCGTTGTCGTCCATCGACTTCACAGTGATGGAATTTTTCTGTTCGTCGACCTTGGAAACGGTCGCTTGGAACTGGCACTGGTTCTTGTCCTGTTTGTCTTTGTCAGAGTCCTTCGCGTTTGCGAAACCGACCGTCAGGACTGCCAGTACCGCCAGCGAAAGCATTGATAGACGCAGCATAAAATACTCCTTCACCGTAAAAACTGAGATTTGCTTCGTTCTCCAGGCCACGTGCCGGGAGCGCGCAACGCGAATCGCTCGAGCAGGCTCCGTGCCCCGTGATTGGCGAACCGAGAGACCGAGACGCGAGACATACTCGCGGCAGATCAAATGCCGGCGGAGCGACGCTGCCGAGCAAGCACGCTTGGCAAACGCAACGGTTCTCCTCGCGAGCACGCGTCCCCGCGTCCGGTTCGATCGTTCGACGTCGCGTTGCGAATCACACGGTCGCAATTGCCATGCCCGGCGCCATTCGATGGGGAACCGAGGCGCAGTTTCGCCTCTCGCATGAGCGACTTGCGTCTCGCATGCGCAGTCGTTGACCAGGGCGCTCGCCGAACGGTCACAGCCCGCCGGCTGCGCTGCGCGATAGGACGTCGCCGAAACTCGCGATAATGGAACAAGCGAGCGGAGGATGCCGGGGCGCACTCCGCGCTGCTATCGCGCGCACTCAACGCAGGGCGCTGCCAGAGACTCAAACCCCAACGGCACTTCGGCGCCGCGGGCGTCGGGCGGCTCGCTCCGCACGTCTCCCGGCGTCGTCGGCGGACGACGCCGCCTGGCCGGCAGCGTCAGTTCCCCCAGCACCTGCTTCCGATGCGCCATCGCAAGCCGAGACGGCGTGCCGGGCAGAGAGCCCCATTGACAGCAGCAAGCAGAGGTTGCCGATCATTTCGCAGCCTTCTTCGATCATCACTTCACTCGCGTCCTTGCAGGCCAGCAACAGGGCCATCTCGGCGGCAACTGCCGTGGCATAGAAGGCAGCCGTGGCAAACAAGGCGATAATGGCCGAGCGGCACGGCCAGATGGCTTTGAGCAACCCCAGGCCCAATGCCGACAAGACCAGTCCGTAGGCGCCGACCCACCAGATCGTACCATCGCCCCACAACCGGCTGCCGGTGGAGTGCGAAAGCAGTTCCTTGAAGGCCTCGTGCAGGCTGGCGCATTCGTCAATGCTCATCACCAGCCAGACTGCGGCTGCGAATAACCAGATTCGCGAGCGACCGGCGCCGGGCGTTTGCCTTCGGACAACGTAGATCAGCAGCGCGGTCAGCGACGCAAGTTCCAGCGTGCCGGTCGAAAACCAGACGCACAGGCTCCCTTCGCCTTCGAGATCGAAGGCCGCCACGCGGCCGTCGGTCGTCATGCCGGCCAGACGCGGCATCCAGGCGTATAATCCCTCCAAGCCGCCGACGGCCAGCAACCCGACCAGCATCAAGCCGGCAAAGGTCGAGTTCTTCTGCGGCGCCAGATCGGCGAG
>DASZUP010000489.1:0-3743 GCA_035547635.1 Pirellulales bacterium | reverse complement strand
TGATTTGCAGCTAGCTCGCATACCTCGCCAAAGCGCTCATTTCCCTTTTCCGCGTTTGCCCGCCTGCGGCGGGCAAACGCGGAAAAGGGAAATGGGGTCGTAGCGGCCCCTGGTTTCTAGCTGATCAATCAGCGCTCCACCGCGGCGAGCGCGGCGGTGGCGGAGGACAACAGAAACTGGCACAAACCTACAACCCTCTGAACTCGAGCATTCCTTCATTCATTTTGCGCACCTCCACCGCACCCTCGACATGGCCTTTACGCGGGCCGAAAGCGCTTGGTTCGCTTTATGTCGCCTGATTTTCCCAAAGTATCGGGAGAAACGGCTGGCTGCCTGCTCATTTCATTCCCGCGGCGGCTCAGCGGCGCCGCATGGCGCGATCAATGTCTCGCTTGACATCGGCCTTTTTCATTTTTTCCCGCTTGTCGTGCAGCTTTCGGCCGCGGCACAATCCCAGCAGCAGCTTGGCCTTGCCCTGCTTGAAGTACATTTTGAGCGGCACCAGGGTGAGCCCTTGCTCATAGGCCCGGGCGGCGAACTTGCGGATTTCGCGGCGATGCAGCAACAGCTTGCGCGGACGGCGCGGCTCGTGGTTAAAGCGGTTGGCCTGGACATATTCCGGAATGTCGCAGCCCATCAGCCAGACTTCGCCGTCTTTCATCCGGCCGTAGGCCTCGTCCAGCGACAGCCTGCCGGTGCGCAGGCTCTTGACTTCGCTGCCAACCAGCATGATGCCGCACTCCAGCGTTTCCAACACCTCGTATTCGTGGCGGGCGCTGCGGTTCTGGGCGATCAGCCGCTCGTTGTCGTGTTCCCGGTCCGGGTCCGGTTTTCCCTTTTTTTCCTTGGCCGTGACTTGGGTTCCTTGTGACGGGATGGCCGCAACTTGCCGCGGGCAACCTGAGGCGAAGAGACGTCTTTTCCGGTCTGCACCGCGGTGTTAGAGTAAAGGACGCAACGGCAGGACCGAGAAACGTACCATGAAAATTTTTACTCGCCTGGCCCATCCGGCTCAAGTCGCACGCCGCGACTTGATTCCGGCGGACGATCGCCGCCCCCCGGCTAATGGACTTTGCCATCTATGTCGACCCAACTTCCCAGAACGTTTCGGGATGAACCCGCGGTAGAAGCCTACCTGTTGGGAACGGTCGATTTCGATACTTGCCTGGCGCTGCAGCAACGCCTGGTTTATGAGACCGGAGGCCGTTCGGATGGGCAGATTTCGCTGCTCATTTGCGAGCATCCGCTATCCGTCACCGTGGGCCGGCAGGGCTCGCGAGCCCACCTGCGTCTCGACGAGCGCGAGTTGCGCAGCCGCCGGATTGACGTGCGTTGGGTCAATCGCGGCGGCGGCTGCTTGATTCACGCCCCCGGCCAACTGGCCATCTACCCGATTGTACCGCTCGAGCGGCATGGCTTCACCGTTGGCGAGTACCTGTCGCGACTGCAAGCCGGCATTTTGAAGGCTCTGGCGGACATGCGTTTCCAAGGCGTCACCCGCCCTGCGAGCGAGGGAATTTGGGGCCGCGCCGGCCAGGTGGCCTTTTTCGGCGCCGCGGTGAAGAATGGCATTAGTTACTACGGCGCTTACATCAACGTCGCCCCGGCGACGAATTTGTTTCGCTGGGTCGAGAGCGACCCCGAGCAGCATTCGCCGATGAGTTCGCTGCTGATCGAGCGACAACAGCCGGTGCGAATGTCCGGCATGCGAGAGGCGACGGTCCGCCGGCTGGCCGAGGCCTTGGGGTGCGAGCGTTATCACCTATACACCGGCCATCCGCTGCTGCGCAGCGTTTACGGAGCACAGCATGTACCCACTGCCCGTGTTGGGTAACCGTCCCGGCCCGTCCGACTCGCACGCGTGTGACGCCGGACCGGCAACGGCGACCTTATCGATCGCTCCCGCTGAGGATGCGCACCGCCGGCTGCCGCGCTGGCTGAAGCGCAACGTGCCGTTGGGCAACGCCAACCACTTTACGGCCCGGCTGCTGGACGAGTTGCGGTTGGAGACCGTCTGCGATAATGCCCGCTGTCCGAACCGGATGGAGTGCTATTCGCAGAAGACCGCCACCTTTATGATCCTGGGCAACGTCTGCACGCGGCCTTGTGGTTTCTGCTCGGTCGCCAAGGGCAAAACACAGGCCCTCGAGGCGGACGAGCCGGAACGGCTGGCCGAAGCGAGTTTGCGGCTGGGCCTGAAGCACGTCGTGATCACTTCGGTCACGCGCGACGACTTGCCGGACGGCGGGGCCGACCATTTTTACCAGTGCGTGCTGGCCGTACGGGCCAAGACGGGCGCCGCCGTCGAGGTGCTGACGCCCGACTTTCTTGGCAAGCCCGGCGCCATCGAACGCGTTGTGGCCAGCGCTCCGGAAGTCTTTAATCACAATACCGAAACGGTCCCTCGGCTGTATCGCGAGGTGCGCGGCCGCAAGAGCGACTACCGCTGGACGCTGGAACTGCTGCGCCGAGTCAAACAGCTCAATCCGGCCATCAAGACCAAGAGCGGCTTGATGCTCGGCTTGGGCGAGACTCGCGATGAGCTGCTGGACGTGCTGGCCGATCTGCGCGACGTCGATTGCGACTTGCTGACGCTCGGCCAATATCTCCAGCCTTCGCCCGACCACTTGCCGGTGGTGCGCTACGTGACGCCGCAGGAATTTGACGAGCTCGGGCAAGCGGCGCGGCAGATGGGCTTTCAACAGGTGGCAAGCGGCCCCTTCGTGCGGTCCAGCTATCACGCACGCGACATGGCGGAAGCGCCCGCGAGTTGATGTCGGGCTGTTCGCAGCGGCAAGGATATGCCAGGTCTGCGGCGTTTCAGACCGTTTTGATGGTCGCTTTCCATCGCGCTGGCAGCAGGATACGAGCCCGATGACCAAACGACAACATCTGCTGGTGCTGCCCGAGTTGGGTTTGGGCGCCAGGACTGTTTCCGCCAGTTTGTGGCTGGTCGAGCCGGGCGCCGACGTGAACGCCGGCGACCGGTTGCTGGAAGTGCTTGCCGGCAGCGTGACCATCGACCTGCCTTCGCCGGCCAGCGGAGTGCTCGTCGAGACATACGTCGACGAAGACGAGCCGCTAGCGGTCGGTCAGCGGCTGGCCATGATCGAAAGCGATGATGAAGAGGAAGTCTAAGCTCGCGTCCTTTGTGGCGCAAGCGTCCCCGTTTGCGCGCGTCTGTTCTAAAGCGTAGGCGCCTCGTCCGAACTCGCGATATAATCTGAACCAGGGGGGCGATCTGCCCTATGTGCGCCTTCTAGCGCCGACTGCTTCGAAGTCTGCAGTTGAAGGAGCCTGCCAATGCGATTTTCGGGCTCTACGCAGCGGCGCAGCCTCAAAGTCATAGCCGCGGTCTCTGTTTTGGTGTTGCTTGGCATAGCGCTGGCGCCTCGGTTTCAGGCTTCCAACTGCGGGGGCAACACAGCCGCGCTGCATGATGTGAAGTGGTATTCCCTGATCGTTCAATTGGCCGCGGAAGAGAACCCCGGCCATGAATTCAGGATCGACCACATCACTCCGAAACAGCAAGAGGAATTGGCTCAGATTGCGAACGACTTTTGGGTTTCCGGGGCTCGGTTTCTCGTTTCCACTCGCCCGTATCGGTTGCAATCTACAGCGCCGCCGAGACTGCTCATCGTTTGCGACCAGCCGTTTCGAAACGTTCCTCGCCGGCTTATCGGCTCCGCGCCGCCGATGCACGCGGCGGCCTTTTCCGACGGCAGTCGCCGTTTGCTCTCCGT
>DASZUP010000488.1:0-11321 GCA_035547635.1 Pirellulales bacterium | reverse complement strand
AAATCGCAGCGTTGGAAGGACCGAACTCTCAGCAGACAGATGCATGGCCAATCGTCCCCCCGTGGTTGAAACGTCCTTGCCTGGCGGAAAACCGCCTGCTGTCTACTTGATATTTGGCTTCATGCCACTCGGGGGCGTGCGAGAGTTTGCGCTCGCCGCTCATTGCGCCGGCAAAGAAAATGGTCACGTAGGTCAGGCTTTCCAGCCTGACGAGGCCCTAGCGTCAGGCTGGAAAGCCTGACCTACTTTCGCGGCGCGGTAATAGCCGGCGGTTCCCCTGCGATGCGCGACGCCGCCGCCGGCGAGAGAGCCGCAACGCTACCGCGTTTCCACCGTCACGGCCATGACGACCGGCGCGGTGTGGTCGGGGCCTTTGACGAATTCGATGCTCTGGATCGTCTCGGCTCGCTGCGGATAAATGGCCAGATAGCGGATCTGCTGGCCGCGCAGCTTGAATGCCAGCTTCGACTCCGGCACGTCGACCTCGCGGATATAGTCGGCGAAATGTACGCCGTTCTTCAACGGGTGGTCTTCCGTCCGGCCGTCGTCGTAGTGCAGCCGCACGATCATGGAGACGGTCGGCTCCACCGAGCTGCCGTTGTAACCCCAGCCGCTCACGCCGCTCAGCAAATGAATCGCCTTGGCCGGCGCGTTGCAGGGCAGGCTTACCGCCTTGGGCATCTGCGGCGGGAAACGGCCGGTCGGTCCGTAGAGCATGATGACGTTCGCGATCCGGTCGCCTTGCGGATCGACCAGTAAGAACGGCGTGCCGGCGAAGGTTTTGGGCGACCAGTCCGGGAAGATCAGGCGTTCGGCCTGGGCCTCGCGGCTGTAGAACATGCCGCGCGTGCTGACGATGGTGGCCGCTTTGCGCAGATCGAGCGGCAGGTACTTGCCGCGGGCCGTGAGGAACTCGAGCAAATCGGCAATCGCCTCCGGCGGCACTTGCTTCTCGAATCCTTCGGGCATCAGCGATTTGCGCGACTGGGCAAGTTCTTCAATATCTTCCCGCAGCAGCGAGTGCCGCTTGCCTTCGGCGTCGACTAACTCGACGGCCGTTTTCGTCTCGGCCGTGAGCAGGCCGTTGAACGTACGGCCGTCGCCGGTGATCACCGTATACTGGCGAAAGTTCCCCTCGACGCTACGGCTGGGATCAAGGACGTGAACGAGCAGCTCGCGTTTCGGGTGTACGGCCATGCCGGTCAGATCGGGGCCGATCTTGTTGCCTTCGCCGCTGTGCACGTGGCACTTGGCGCATTGCTGCTTGAAGACGGCCTTCCCCTTGACCGCATCGCCGGTCCGCAGCGCCAGCGGCGCCAGTTGGTCGATGACTTTTTGGCGGTCGGCATCGGGCAAGCCGCTCCCCTTGGCCAGCAATGCTTTCGCCCGCTCGGCGATGGCCGGATTCGGATGCCCGGCCAGCGCCTGCTTCTGATCGAGCGAGAGTTCACTCAGCTCCGCCTGCCCTTGCTCAAAGCCTTCGATCAAGGCAGCGGTCCAGTCGGCCCGCGTGAGCAGAATTCGCAAGGCGTGGCGCCGCACGGCCGGCGTAAAGCGAGCCAGTTCGCCGACGATCATGGCGCCCGCCTCGCGTGATTCGCTGCGGCCGATTGCTTCCATCAAGCCGGTCGCCAGTTCGACGGAAGTTCGCGGCGTGACCAGTTGCAGCAATTCCTCGGCGGCCGCCGCGTCGTTGCGGCGGAACTCAATCAACTGTGCGGCCGCGTTCGCCCGCACGCCATCCGGCTGCATTTCATCCTGGGCGGAAGCCAGGAACGCAGCGGCGATTTCCGCCGTGTATTTTTCGAACCGCCGGCTCCCCCAGCGACTTGCCAGGTTGACCAGTTGCCCCTTGGCGTCCGGCGAAACCTTGGCCAGCAATGCCGCCATGGAAGATTCCGCCCGCTCGTCGAGTCGCGCGGTTTGGCTCTTAGGCCAGCCTTTCGCCAGGCCGGCAAGTATGCTGTCGGCCGTGTGTCGGTTGGCATCTGCCAGCGCGACCATCAAGCTGGCGACCGTATCGGTCGGACCGCCGCGAGCGTAATGCTCTGCCACGCGGTTCAAGAGGGCGGCAACGGCCTGGTTTGAAGGCAACTCGTGATCGGCCGCTACGGCCTTCAAGAAGAACGGCGCGTGAGCCGCTGCGGCGCTTGTGGCAGCGTCCATCAGCCATCGGTCTTGCGTATTGGTTGTGTTGTGCAGGGCGGCCGTTATGGCATCGGCGGCTGCTTGCGATGTCGGCGATTCGGCCAGGGCCAAGAGCGCCGCCAGACGAACTTGGGCGTCAGCGTCACTGAGACAGCCGGCAGCCAGAATCGCCGCCGTGTTCTTCTCAATCCGCGGCAGCACTTGCAGGGCATTGCGGCGCACGCCCGCCGACGGATGTCGCAGCGCGGCGATGGCGGCGTCCGAAACGTCGTTGTGCCGGCCGTCGAGCAGACCCAGCCCGTGCAAGGTCCACAAGGCGTGAATGGCGCCGACGTTGAGCCCAATCTCATCCACCGCCTGGCGCTGCACAAGGGAAATCAACTGAGGCGCCACGTCTTCCTGGCCCCGTTCGACGAGCAGCCGCTGCGCGTGCATTCGCCAGAGCTGGTTATCGTGCGAGAGGGCGGCCACGAGTTGCCGCGCGTCGTTTGGATCAAGCTGAAAAGGCGTCGTCGGCTCGCCGCTCTTGTAAACCAGCCGATAGATGCGGCCGTGCGTCTTGTCTCGCAACTCGGTCTCATAGGCGGCGCCTTTACCCGTCTTGAAACCTTCGGGCGTCGGGTTGTGCTGCACAATGTAGTTGTACCAGTCGATGACCCAGACGTTGCCGTCCGGGCCCACTTCGGCCATCGTCGGCGCGGTCCACTCGTCGTCGCTGGCCAGCAGGTTCCAACCGTAATCGGCGACGAAATCGGCGCCGCGCGGTTCGAGCAGGAACGTGGCGGCAAGATGGCCGGTAGGCTCGGTGACGAAGGCCGTGCGGTTCCAATACCAGCGAGGGTACGTCCGCGCCGTATAATGCGCGTGCCCTGCGGCGGCCGTGAAACCGCCGTGGTGATCGACCTGCCGCACCTTGTCCGTAACGGGATAAAAGTCATTGCTCGTGGCAATGCTTCCTAATACCTGCGGCGACCAGCCGCGGACCTGTTCGTAGTAGCGATTGGGAATCGGCAGGTAGACGCTTGGGTTGCCGTTGGCGGTCGAGCCGAAAACAATCCCTTCTTCGCTGAAGCCGACGCCCCAGGAGTTGTTGTTCGTGTTGCGCAGGAACTCGAACTTCGTGCCGTCGGGCTTGAAGCGGTAGAATCCCGTGCGGAACTGATGCTCCTCGTCGCCGACTTTTCCCTGGAAGCCCGCATAGCCGACGATGCCCCACAGCCAGTTATCGAAACCCCAGCGCAAGTTGCTCGGCCCCGCGTGGGTGTCGTTGGTATTCCAGCCGGTAAACAGCACCTCGCGCAGGTCGGCGCGGTCGTCGCCGTCGGTATCTTTGAGGAATAGCGTGTCGGGCGCCTGGTGAACGACAAGACCGCCGCGAGCGAACGCCAGGCTGGTGGGAATGCTCAGTTTATCGGCAAAAACCGTGAACTTGTCGGCGCGGCCGTCGCCATCGGTGTCTTCGCAAATCTTGATGCGGTCGTGTCCTGCGCCTTGCGGCTGCAGGTTGTTCGGATAATCGACCGTCTCGGCAATCCAGAGCCGCCCGCGATGATCCCAGGCCATGGCGATCGGCTTGGCAATATCGGGTTCGGCGGCAAACAACTGCGGCTCAAAGCCGTGCGGCAGTTGCATGTGCTTCATCGACTCGTCCGGCGAGATCGGCGCCTGCATCGTTTCGATCGGCTTGCCTTGCGTCCCCCATTTCTGCTTGGGCAGGTAATTAGGCAACCGTGCCTTGGCGTATTCGAACGGCTTGACGTCGGCGGCCGGACGATAATTGCTATCAAACACCTCTCCCTTGCCGGCGGCCCAGCGAATGCCCCGCTCGACCAGCGCATGAAAGCCGGGCTGGCTCCAGGTGCGGCCGTCGTGCCCGTAGGCGGTATAGAAGACGCGTCCTTTGCCGTGCGTGCGGACCCAAGTCCACGGCTCTTCACGGTCCCCTTCGGCCCGGACCTGCAGCACGCGGCGGTTCTGTTCGTTGTGCTTTTCGTGGACGTAGGTCTCGTCCCAAGTGGAGAAGGGCTCGAGTCCCTGCATGATCGGATGTTCGGCGTCGACGACTTTGGTCTCGAACACGCCCGTGCCGTGATGCTGAAATTGCGCTCCGATCAACGCCACGACCTGCGCCGAGTTGCGGAAGCAATAAGAAGCGCAATGCAACGGCACAAAGCCTCCGCCGCCGGCCACATAATCGAGCAGGGCCTTTTCTTCCCGCGGTTCGATGCGATCGATGTTCGCGTACAAGATCAGCGCGTCGTAGCGACGAAGATTGTCCGGATTGAGCTCGGCGACATTCTCCGTATAGACAATCTCAATGCCCCGGCCCGCCATCACGGGAATCAACTGCCGAGCACGCTCCGCCGGGCGATGATGCCCTTGATCGCCGAGGAACAGGGCCTTGATGGCCGGCGCCGGCTCCGCTGCACAAACCCGATCGTCCCCGCCATCGACAAGTGGGAATGCCGCGCTAAGCGTGACGGCGGCTAGCAACGAAGCAAGACGACGCATGGTATTTCTCACTCCAGCGTAAACTTCGGCAGCCGCACGATCTCGCCCCCCTTGAGCGCGGATTCGTGCGCACAAATGCCGACGCAGGTCCAGTTGGCCGACTGTACGGCGTTGGGGTATGGATCGCGTCCTTCGATCAGCGCGGAAATGAACTCGTGGGTCAGGTGCGGGTGCGAGCCGCCGTGCCCGGCGCCTTGTACGAAGGACAAGTGCTGATGTTCGTCGGCGTCGTATACGCCGCCCGTCGTAAATCGCTGGATCGGTTCGGGCAGCAAATGGGCGTAGTCGGGCACTTTGACTCGCTGCGGAATCTCCGGCTCCGGCTTCTTGGCCGTGTGCAGCACGGGCTCTTCGCCTTCGATCAGCGGCCACTCGAACGTCCGTTTCGTGCCATAGACGTCAAAGCTTTCGCGGTACTGGCGGGCCGTGTCGAACAGCGAACGATAAATGCGTGCGGTAAGATCCGAGTTGCGGAACTTGATGTGCGTGGTTTCCACCGCAAACGGCGAGTTGTACTTGGGAATCAATTCCTCGCGGATCGTGCCGGAGCCAAAGCATGAAACGTATTCGGCCTCCGCCCTGGTCAGCGCCAGGCACGGGCCCACGCAGTGCGTGGCGTAGTGCATCGGCGGCAGGCCCGGCCAGTAGTTCGGCCAGCCGTCCATGTCTTGCTGGTGACTGGCCTGCAGGAATTGCACCTTGCCCAGGTCGCCCTTTTCGTACAGCTCCTTGACGAACAGAAACTCGCGCGCGTAGACCACGGTTTCCGCCATCATGTATTTCAGGCCGGTCTCTTTGACCAGCTTGACGATCTGCTCGCAGTCTTCGATCGAAGTGGCCATCGGCACGGTACACATCACATGCTTGCCGGCCTTCAAGGCGGCGATCGATTGCGGGGCGTGATCCGGAATCGGCGTATTGATGTGGACGAAATCGACGTCCGGATCGGCCAGCACGTCTTCAAACCGCGTGTATCGCTTCTCGATTCCGAACGTATCGCCAATCTGCTTCAGCTTGTCGGGCGAACGCTGGCAGATGGCGTGCAGCCGCGCGTTGGGATGCCGCTGATAGATCGGAATGAATTCGGCCCCAAACCCCAGGCCGATAATGGCTACGTTGACTTTCTTATCACTCATGAAAATTCCTCGCGCGTCTTGGCGGCGCAGTTGTATGCCTCTTGCGGCCGTCTCTGGTCGGCAGCGAATAACCGACGCCGACACCGGAACGCCGTGTTCAGCGGCTCCTCGCCTCTCGGTTCAGCCTTGCTACCCTGGGGCATCGCATAGCGCCTGCCGCCCCCCACCCCTCTTGGTGCTACGGGCTACGCGCGTGTCTGAGGGAACCTTGGTAAATCGCCGATCATCAGCTAGCGTCCCAAGTCATCCAGCATACCGCAGCCACCGCTCGGCTCCATGAGGAAATGCGCAAGCAGTCTGAGATTTTTTACCATTTGAGCTCAGCCGGATATATCCAGCATGCAGTGGAATTTTCGTCTATACTTGCCTCCGTCGCCGAATTCAGCAATCCAATGCTTGAGACTTTTTACGACTCCGGGTGCGTACGCACAAAAATCCGCAACGACGATGAAAGCCCGACCCGCCGTAGCGCTGCTGATTGAAACCTCGAACGCCTATGCACGCGGATTGCTGAAGGGCATTGTGGCCTACATCCGCGAACACCGTCCCTGGTCGATTCATCTGCCGGAACAAGGACGCGGCGCGTCTCCGCCCGCCTGGCTGGCGAAATGGCCGGGAAACGGCATCATTGCGCGGATCGAAAACGAAGCCATTGCCCGGGCCGTCGTCAATTCGGGCCTGCCGGTGGTCGACGTCAGCGCGGCGCGGCTGGCGCCGGGCATCGCCTGGGTGGAGACCGACGACCGGGCCATTGCGCAACTGGCAGTCGACCACTTGCTGGAACGAGGGTTTCAACACCTGGCTTACTGCGGCGACTCCGCCTTCAACTGGTCGAACTGGCGGCGGGACCACTTCGTGCAGATTCTCGAGCGGCAGGGGCGCCGCTGCCATGAGTTTGATTTTTCCGGCAAGACGCCGCAGCGCGAGTCCCGAGAGGGTCAACAGCGCCGGCTGGCAGCCTGGCTTCGCAGTCTGCCCAAGCCGGTCGGAGTGATGGCTTGCTACGACATTCGCGCGCAGCAAGTGCTCGACGTCTGCCGCGAGATCAATATCGCCGTGCCCGACGACGCCGCCGTGCTGGGAGTCGACAATGACGAGTTGCTGTGCGAGCTCTCGGCTCCGCCGCTGACCAGCGTGATTCCCAATACGCTGCGCACCGGTTACGAAGCGGCGGCGCTGCTTGATCGCCTGATGGCCGGAGACCGCGTGGCGGCCGACCCGCATCTGATCGCTCCGCTGGGGATCGAGGTGCGGCAATCGACCGACGTGCTGGCCATGGACGACCGAGACGTGGCTGCCGCGGTGCGCTTCATTCGCGAGCACGCCTGCGACGGGATCAACGTGGCCGACGTATTGAAGGCCGTTCCGCTTTCGCGCCGAGTGCTGGAAAGCCGGTTCCGTTCACACCTGGGACGCACTCCGCACGAGGAAATCCTGCGATTGAAGCTCGACCGCGTCAAACAACTGCTGGCCGAGACCGAACTAAGCATCGCCGCCATCGCTGAGCGAGCGGGCTTCGAACATTCGGAATACTTGAGCGCCAGCTTCAAGCAGCACTTTGGCCTGGCGCCAAGCGTGTTTCGGCGGCAATTTCGAGGCAATTGAAGGATGTGTCGCCGTGCGGCATTCAATTGCTTGCGGCCGGAACATCGTCAACCGCTTCGACGGCCAGCTTCCACAGCTCGCCGATATTCAACTTGCGATTGGGGACGGCGTCGTCGCCCACCTGCCGGATCACGAGCAGCTCCAGGCTGGGAACCAGCAGCATGCTGTTGTCGAATTTGCCTAAGCTGGCGAAGGCATCGCGCGGCACGCCCGGCCAACGCCCCGTAGAGTTATTCCACCACAAGTAGCCGTACACCGGGTTCATCGTTTGCGATGATCGGCTGGCTTCGTCCGTCCAGGCCGCCGGCACGATTTGCCGGTCCTGCCACTTGCCGTGATTCATGAACATCAATCCGAACCGGGCCAGGGCGCGGGCGTTGATGTGCAGTCCCGAATAGGGCAGCGGCGTCTTGCCGCGGCGCTGCCACTCCCAATCGTCCGGCTTGATGCCGATCGGATCGAAGACCTGCTCGCTGAGGATCTCATCGATATGCTTGCCCGTGGCCTGCTTGACAACCGGCCCGAGAATGGCCAGCCCCGTATTGTTGTAGTCCCACTTGGCGCCGGGGGCATGGTCCATCGGCGCTTCGTACATGGCGTAGCCGAACAGATCGGGTTTGCCGTTGATGCCCGGATCGTTGTGAACGCCGCTCGTCATGCTGAGCAACTGGCGGACGGTCACGTCGCGTTTGCCTTCGGGACGAACGTCGGGCAGGACTTCTCCCACCTTGGTATCCAGTTTCAGCGTGCCGCCGGCAATGGCCAGCCCCGCCGCCGTACTGGAGAACGACTTGGTCGTGGAGTACATATTGAAGCGGCTTTGGGGCGTGGCGTCGTCAAAGTACCATTCGCCCACCAGTCGGCCGCGGCGCACCACCAGACCCGTCTTCGAACCGTGCCGCTTCAGCCAGTTTCGCACCTTGTTCAACCGGGGCCCGGACATTCCGTAGCGATCGGGCCGGGCGGTCTCCCACTTGGGAACCGGCCATGCGGTTTGAGCCTGCGCGAAGTGCGGCAGGCATGTCACGACTACGGACCATGCGGCGGCCAGCGGAAAGAGTAAACGGCGAGAAATCATGGCGAACGACCTTTCAGTCCCCCTGCCCATGCATTTTGCAGAACACAACGAGCCGGTCGGATCAATCTAAACGCCGGAAGCCAGGACTGCAAACTTGCCGGGCGGAATGCCCGCACTCGCGTAAAAACGCCCCCGGCGGCCGGAGCCGCCCAGGGGCGAATCGCATAAAAACCGCGAATTACACGGAAACGGCCTTAGCCGTTCTTGTGGCAGCAAGAGGCCTTGGCGCCGTCCGCAGAGACCTGCTTCTCGGCATCGCCGCAGCACGACTTGCCTTCATCGCAGCATGCGGCGCCTTCCAGGCAGCACGCCTGCGCGGAGGAACAGCAACCTCTATTCTCCGCACAGCACTTACGCCCCTGCTCGCAGCAGCCGAGTTTTTTTGAGGCCGTGCAACAGGCGCTTCCCTGGGCGGAGCAACAAGCCAGCTTGGCCTTGCAGCAATCTTGCTGCGGGGCGGTGGCGGCCAGTCCAAAAGCCAGGCCGAACAACAACACGGAACTGCTCACAAATGCATTAAACATAAAGACTTTCTCCAAAACTTGTGCGAGTTGTCGATAACTCGCCTGATGACGTTAGAACCAATACGCGCTAAAGCGATTGCTCCGCGCGCATTAGCACCGCCATACGCAATGGAGAATGTGCAACGCAGGCCCGGAAAACGGGTGGGGCGTTAACTCGGCCGGATGCCCGGGGCGTCCTGCCAAGGCTGGGTTTTCAAAGGCGGGCGGCAACCCAACCCACGCCTGGGGGGCTGCCGGGGCCATTGTGTGGTCGAGTGCCACGGTCGCGCGGACCTGGCAACAGGGACATTTCTCCGGCGCTGCCGGGGCCTGATCGCGAACCGGCCCTCCTTCACCTCGACAGTTGGGGCAGCCGCCGGTTTCCGCGGCCACGAAGTCATCGGCCGGCAGAGGCCTGGGGCAACACCACCCCAGCGGCAATGCCATTGCCAGGGCATTCGTCAGCACCAGGAGTTTGAGCAAACCGGCCATATCCGCATTATACGCAGCAGCAACCCTGAAGGTTCGGGCGTTCGGTTCACCAGGCCTCTTCAAAAATGCCCAGTACTTCCTCGGCGCTCACCGGGCGGGGGTTCACGCGGAGAATGCGTTTGATCCCCAACGCTTTTTCTGCGAACAGCGGCAACTGCTCGCGCGTCACGCCCAGGTCGCGCAACCGCTCCGGAATGCCGATCGCCGCTTTCAAACGCTCGACGGCGACAATGGATCTCTCAGCCGCCTCCTGCTCGCTCAAACCGCTGGCGTCTTCTCCCAGCAACTGCGCGATGCGAGCGAACTGCGGCACGCGGGCCGGCAAATTGAAACGCATCACGAACGGCAGCAGCAGGCCGTTGCCCGCGCCGTGCGAGCAGTGCGTGGCGCCGCCGACGGGATACTCCATGGCATGCACCAGCGCTACGCCGACGTTGGAAAAAGCCAGGCCCGCCACGGTGGCGCCCAAGGCCATGCCTTCGCGAGCCTCGAGGTCCTCAGGCTGTTCGACGGCGCGGACCAGGTGGCGGCCGACCAGTTCGATCGCCTTCTCGGCCAGGCAGTCGCCGAGCGGATGGCGGCCCTGGTAAACCGATCGCTCGCCTGCGGGCAGCGGAAATTGCTCATTGTCGACCGCCGTGTAAGCCTCGATGGCGTGCGTCAGCACATCGATGCCGCTATCCGCCGTCACCTTCCGCGGACAGGAGACCGTCAACACCGGATCGACTACCGCCAAGCGCGGTCGCAGGTAGTTGCTGAGCACGCCGACCTTGATCTGGTTGGCCGTATCGGTCAGCACCGAGGCCGCCGTCACCTCGCTTCCAGTGCCTGAAGTAGTGGGCACGCAAATCAAAGGCAGCACGGGGCCCGGAACTCGATCGTCCCCCACGTAATCGCGTGCGCCGCCGCCGTGCGTCAGGACCAAAGCGGCAATTTTCGCCAGGTCCATGTTACTGCCGCCCCCCAGCCCCAACAGGCCGTCGGGCTTGAAGGCGCGGCCTTGGGCGATGCATCGCTCGGCGAGGTCAAGCGTCGGCTCGGGTTCGCCGCCGTCGAACACTTCCGTTTCGATGCCCGCCGCGGTCAGCGGCTCTTGTACGGACTTCAATAATCCGGCGGCAATGAGCGACTTGTCGGTAACGACCAGCACGCGGCGGAGCCGCATACGCGCGGCCAGGTCGCCCAACTGAGCCGTGGCGCCGCGACCAAAGAGCAACTGACCGGCAGAATGAAACGTCCAGGTTTGTCGCATGGGAGATTGCAGGGCTTGGGACCAGAAGGTTATCAGCGGCCGATCAGCTGGGGAGATGATCGCACTCGGCCGTCAGCACGATGCAGACCGATTCGCGCTGCGCGGCCGCCGACGACAATTTGACATCAAAGCGGGCGCCGTGGGCAAGCAGTTGAGCCAATTTGATTCTCGCCGAAGGACCGCTCGCCTGGTGAAATTCCGCCTGAGGCAAGCAGACAAACGGCGGACAAAACGCGACATGGACGCTCGCCGTGCGGCTCCCGGCGGGAAACTCGGCGAACAACGTCGCTCGCAGCACGTCGGCGCCGGCGGCCGTGGCGGTGCGCGTCACTTGCTGGAGCAATTGCTCCCCGGCTCCAGACTCTTCATCAAGCGGCGCCTCCTCGGCGTCTTGTTCGTGCTCCGCAGCAGTGCGCAGGTCGAAATGAGGCGCCGCCGGTTCGGCGTGCGGCCGGTCGCACTTGCCGGGCGGCGACGGCGGCGACGGGCGCTGCGGCAGGAAATGCGGACCCGCTAACTGCCAATCGGTTGTCGCGGATGACGGCTCCGGTTCGCTCTGCGCTACGGCGACAGCGGGCTCAGCCGGCGAAGAGAGT
>DASZUP010000487.1:0-9552 GCA_035547635.1 Pirellulales bacterium | reverse complement strand
TTCATCCTTTTGTATGTCGCCAGGCCGATACGCGTTTCCAGCACGAAACGAAAAGTCCGAAAGCGGTGACGAGTCACGCGCACTCCATGTGGAGTGCGGCGAGTCCTCGCCGCTATAAGACTCTTCGGAGAGGCGAGACGGCGCGGAACTCGCGCCGTTGCGAATTCAAAGCATTCGGAATCGCGGGCGAGAGGCGAATCCAACTCCGCTCTTCATCCCCAGCATCTCCGCCTGATCCCCACCTCCCCTTAAAAACGCGTCGAATAACATGGCCTCCGCGAATCGTCTGCGCGCGATGCGAGCTAAGACGAAGCCGCCTCGGAGCGAACGCCGCCGAACAGCGCCTCCAGGCAGATCTGCGACCAGGTTTCGAACTGCGAGAGATCGGCGAGCAGCTCTTCGACCGGGCGGAAGCCGCATTCGACCAGCTCGCTCTCGCGCGGGCGGATGGCGGGCGTCTCCAGGTCGTACAGGTGCACGACGCCCAAGTGGACTTTGCCGACCTCGGTCAGGTCGTCGTTGAGCAACCCGACGCACTGTTCGCGGTAGGGCGAGTCGATAAAGACTTCTTCTTCCAGCTCGCGTTTGAGACCTTCACGATAAGGGTTGTCCAGGCCGTCGCCGACGTCTTCCGCCGAGATGTGGCCGCCGATGCCGACGCTGCGCTTGCTGTGCAGCCGGCTTTCGCCCTGCCCCTTGCCGCGCGTGTACTGAAAGACCGTCTCGCGGCCTTCAGCGTCGCGATGGCGAAAGATGCAGTACGGAATCAACTGCTTGAAGCTCGGGTCCTGCTCCATTTCGCCGCGCAGCCGCAGGCTGGTGTTGGCCGGGTCGAGCAGTTCCGCCAGGTAGCGGTCGATGCCGGTGGCGAGCAAGCCTTGGAAATGCCCAAGCCGATGGAAGAGCGCCGTGGGGACGACCAGAATCTGTTCGGCATGGACTTCAGGCACGTTTCGCATCCTTTCGATCGAGACGGGGAGGAACTGGCAACTTGCTTCGGGGCCAGTATAGGAAACTCGACGCTGGCAAGCGAGCGGCTGCCTGCTGGGGCCGGGGCTTTTGCTCATTCAATTCGAATGGTGGGCGCGTGGTCAGGGCGATGGGCGGCCAAGAACCAACTCATTCTGGGGCTTCGCCTAGGCTCAGCCCCAGGCACCCGGGTCTACAACCAGCCGGGCCTACAGTACCCGTCATGAAAAAGCGAAGGACCTGCGCCCTGGCGCCGGATCAAGGCGCCTTCAACTCGAGCGCCCAGCGCTGAAAGTCGCGATCGAGCTCCGCCCAGGAAAGGTCCGGAAACGTATCTCGCACGGCGGCGGCGCCGCGAGGGTCGGCTTCGCGCCCTTTGCGCAGGCGACGATAGAACTCGGGCAATACGTTCTGGCCGCGAGGGTTTCCGTCTCGCTGCAGGTAGAGGCAGAAGTAGCGAGCCTGAGCATAATTCAAGCCGACTTCGGCGCCGCGAAAGTCGTCGTCGTGAATCAAGGTCTCCAGCGAGCGGAGACGGCCGTCGCGGATTGTTTTCTGCAGCCCCGCCAGGCGCCAGTTTTCCAGCCCTCGAATGCCCGACTCGTCGCTAAGAATACTGCACTGCTCGTGCAGCGAGGCCAGGCCCTCGTTAAACCAGTCCGGGACGTCGGGAAAATCAAAATCGATCAGGGCGTGCGTCAACTCGTGTACCAGCGTTCCGCCCCCCGTGCCGATGTTCATCACCAGCGTGCGCAAGTTCGGCTTGTAATAGCCATAGACGGAGAGCCCCTCGTCGCCGAAGATTGCGCTGGCGTAATGGTTGTAACTCTCTTCGTCGCGGAACAGCAGCACCGTGATCGGCCGAGTCGGCGGCTTGTCAAAGTAGCAATTCGCCATGGCGCGAGACGCCGGGCCGATCGTCCGCTGCACCCAATCGTTCAATTCCTGCTGCGTCAGGTTGCCCCCGACGACAAACGGGCTGCTGACGATGACTTCGCAATGCTCGCCCAATTGAGCGGAGACCTGCTCGGCCGTTTTTCGGCAGTCGGCCGCCAGATCGATTTCGGCGCCGGTCTCTGGCTGCGGGAGAGTCGCCTCCGTATTCGTTGTGGGAGCCCCCGTTTCGGCCTTCGGCTCCCGATCCTTCTCCGCGAACCGCACGACGTGCTCGACGACGTGGTTGGACGTTACGCGCGGAGCCTCGCTCGGCTCCAGCCAGCGCGCCAGCGCCAGCCAGCCGGTGACGATCGGCGCCGGGCCCATCAGCAACATCATCCAACGCCTGCGGTCCAACGGATGCACTCTCCCAAGTGGTGAATTCCCGCTCGCGTCACGGATTCCGCGACGGCGTCAATTTTAGGTTTGCCGCGGCAGCCACGCGAGGGCGCAGCGATACTAGTGTGGGCCAGAATCGTGCCAAACGAGCAAGAGATTTGGCCCCCGGCGAGACTCTGTACGCGTTGAGACGATTATAGGAGCGGGGCAATCGCCCGCCCCCGGTTTCCATGCCGTCGGCCGGTGGCTAAGATAGCCGCTTCGGTTCGCCTAAACGGCGGCCGCGTGACGTGTTGCTCTGCCGCCGGCATGCCCCGCCTCTGGGGAGTTGGCCCATGGCTGCCCTGGCAAAACCTGGTTCACTGCTCTATGCACACTCAATTAGTCGTTCTCGGCGCCGGTCCCGGCGGATACGCCGCCGCATTCCTGGCCGCCGATCTGGGCATGGAAGTCACCCTGGTCGAGGCGGATACGCGTTTGGGCGGCGCCTGCCTGATCCGCGGCTGCATCCCGTCGAAGGCCCTGCTGCACGTGGCGCGGGTGATCAGCGAAACGCAGGAGATGGCCGAGTGGGGCGTTGATTTTGCCCGGCCCGGTATCAAGATCGACGCCCTGCGAGCCCGCAAGGAAAAGGTCATCAGCACGCTGACCGGTGGGCTCAAGCAACTGGCCAAGCAACGCAAGGTCCGCGTCATTCAGGCCAAAGGCGTGTTCGAAAACTCCACCACGCTGCGGCTGGAAGGGGGCGACCCCTCGACTCGGGACGAGGACAAACTGACCTTTGACCACTGCATCCTGGCCACGGGGAGCGTGCCCGCCAAGATCCCGGCGTTCGATCTGCCGACCGATCGGGTGATGGATTCGACCGGCGCCTTGGAGCTGCCCGACGCGCCGGAGAGCATGCTGGTGGTCGGCGGCGGCTACATCGGCCTGGAAATGGGCACGGTCTACGCCTCGCTGGGCACAAAGGTCAGCGTCGTTGAATTGACGGGCGGGCTGCTTCCCGGCGCCGATCGCGATCTGGTCAAACCGCTGCACTCCCGGTTGGAGAAGCATTTTGCCGGCATTTATCTCAATACCAAGGTCAAAGCACTGGCCGATCGGGGCGACGCCGTCGAAGTCACGTTTGAAGACGCCGAAGGCAAAACCCGCAGCGAGCGATACAGCCGCGTGCTGGTTTCGGTCGGCCGCAAACCGCTGAGTGCGGGCTTTGGGCTGGAAAACACCCAGGTCAAAGTCAACGAACGCGGCTTTGTGGAAATCAACCGTCACCAGCAGACGGCCGACCCCCATATTCTGGCCATTGGCGACGTGGCGGGCGAACCGATGCTGGCCCACAAGGCGTCGCACGAAGGGAAGGTGGCCGTCGAGTTCCTGCACGGCGGCACGGCCGAATTCGATCCGTTGGCCATTCCGGCGGTGGTATTTACCGATCCGGAGATCGCCTGGGCCGGTCTGACCGAAGAACAAGCCAAGCGCGAAGGCCGGACCGTCGAAGTCGCACGCTACCCGTGGGCGGCGCTGGGCAGAGCCCAGTCGTTAGGCCGTACGGAAGGCGCCACCAAGCTGGTCGTCGATCCTGAGACGGACCGCATCCTGGGCGTCGGCATTGTGGGTCCGGACGCCGGCGATTTGATCTCTGAGGGGGTGCTAGCCATCGAGATGGGCTGCACGCCGCGGGATCTGGCCGACACGATTCACCCGCATCCGACGTTGAGCGAGTCGGTAGCATTCGCGGGCGAGGCCTATTTAGGGTTCGCCACAGAGATCTACCGCCCCAAACGAAGGGATTAACGGCCCGGCGGCGTTGGACTTTACGGCCCGTAGGGATTGCGAAATAATGCTGAGTATCTCCCCCGACGCAAGCAGGCCGCCTGCTTGAAGAACGGACGAAAAGAAAACGACTCCCTCCTTCGTCTTCCGCTTGCCAGCAGGGCAAGGTCTGCCGAAGGCCGCTGGAAGTGCGGAAGTTGTTGTTTGTCCGCTCCTTAGGTTTCCTCACCGGGGGCCTTGCAAGATTGACGATCGATTCAAAACTGAGGGAGTTCATCCCATGGCTCAGGCCGAAACCGTCCCGGTAGGCAATGATCTTGATCCCGCCGAAACTGCGGAATGGTTGCAATCGCTTCAATATGTCCTGGAAGCAAAAGGCCCTGAGCGGGTCAAATTTCTGCTCTCGGTGCTCGACGAAGTCGCCAGCCGGCAAGGCGTCGAGCTGCCGTTTGCCATCAATACCCCTTACGTAAACACCATCTCCGCCGAGCAGCAGCCCGTTTATCCGGGCAATCGCGAGATCGAGCGGCGGATCAAGAGCATCATCCGTTGGAACGCGATGGCGATGGTCTCGCGGGCCAATCACAACGATTCCAGCCTGGGCGGGCATATTTCGACCTACGCCTCGGCGGCCACGTTGTACGAAGTGGCCTTCAACCACTTCTTCCGCGGCAAGGGCGAGGACTACTCGGGCGACATCGTCTACTTCCAGGGGCACGCGGCGCCCGGCATTTACGCCCGGGCCTTCGTGGAAGGCCGGCTCAACGAAGAGCAATTGATCAACTTCCGGCAGGAACTGGCCGCAGGGGGCGGGCTGTCGAGTTATCCGCACCCGTGGCTGATGCCCGACTTCTGGGAATTTCCGACCGTGTCGATGGGCTTGGGGCCGATCATGGCCATCTACCAGGCGCGGTTCGCCAAGTACCTCTCGGATCGTGGCATCAAGGACACGAACGGACGCAAGATCTGGGCGTTCCTGGGCGACGGCGAGTGCGACGAGCCAGAATCGCTGGGCGCCATTACGCTGGCCGCGCGCGAGAAACTCGACAACTTGATCTTCGTGATCAATTGCAACCTGCAACGGCTCGACGGGCCGGTGCGCGGCAACGGCAAGATTATCCAGGAACTGGAAGGGGCGTTCCGCGGCGCCGGCTGGAACGTGATCAAAGTCATCTGGGGCGACGACTGGGATCCGCTACTCGACCGTGACAAGGGCGGACTGCTGGTCCAGCGAATGAACGAGGTCGTCGACGGCGAGTACCAGAAATACACCGTCATGCCCGGCAGCTATATCCGCGAGCACTTCTTCGGCAAGTATCCGGAACTGGAAGAACTGGTCAGCCATCTCTCCGACGAAAAGCTCCGCACCCTGCGCCGCGGCGGTCACGACCCGGAAAAGGTTTACGCCGCTTACAAGACCGCGGTCGAATCCAACGGCAAGCCGACGGTGATCCTTGCCAAGACGATCAAGGGCTACGGGCTGGGCGAGGCCGGCGAAGGCCGCAACATTACGCACCAGCAGAAAAAGCTCAACGAAGACGAATACCGCGAATTCCGCAGCCGGTTCGGCATTCCGATCTCGGACGAAGAAGTCTCCAAGGCGCCGTTCTACCGCCCGGCCGCCGACAGTCCGGAGATGCAGTACCTGCAGCAGCGCCGCAAGGAGCTGGGCGGGTACGTCCCCACGCGGATCGGCAAGCACACGCCGATCAAGACGCCGCGGATCGGCGAGTTCCCCGACTCGTTGACCAGCAGCGGCGACCGCGAAGTGTCGACCACGATGGCCTTCGTCAAGCATTTCGGACGGCTGCTCAAGGACAAGAATATCGGCAAGTACATCGTGCCGATCGTTCCGGACGAGTCGCGCACCTTCGGCATGGATCCGCTGTTCCGGCAATGCGGCATTTACGCGCACACCGGCCAGTTGTACGAACCGGTCGATTCCGAGCAGTTCCTTTACTATCGCGAAGCAAAGGACGGCCAGATCCTGGAAGAAGGCATCACCGAAGCCGGCTCGATGGCCTCGTTCATTGCCGCGGGCACGGCCTATGCCACGCACGGAATCAACATGATTCCGTTCTTCATCTATTACTCGATGTTCGGCTTCCAGCGGATCGGCGACTTGATCTGGGCCGCCGCCGATACGCGCTGCCGCGGCTTTCTGCTGGGCGGCACGGCGGGGCGAACCACGCTCAACGGCGAAGGCCTGCAGCACGAGGACGGGCACAGCCATCTGTTCTCGATGGCCTACCCGACCGTCCGCTCTTACGATCCGGCCTATGCTTACGAGACGGCCGTGATTGTGATGGACGGCCTGCGGCGGATGTACGAAGAGGGCGAAGACTGCATGTACTACATCACGCTGCACAACGAGAACTACCAGATGCCGGCCATGCCGGAAGGCGCCGAAGAAGGCATCGTACGCGGCATGTACAAGGTCTCGTCCGTCGACGCCGGCGCCAAGCGGCCGCAGGTCCAGTTGCTCGGCAGCGGCGCCATTCTCCGCGAAGCGCTGCGGGCTCAGCAGATCCTGGCCGAACGTTACCAGGTTTCAAGCCAGGCCTGGAGCGTGACGAGCTACACGGAGTTGCACCGCGACGCGCAGGCCTGCGAGCGCTGGAACCGGCTGCACCCGAATGAAACGCCCAAGCAGCCGTACCTGCAGCAGGTCCTGGGCGGCGAACAAGGGCCGTTCATCGCCAGTTCCGATTACGTGCGGGCCGTCTCCGAGCAGATCTCGGCCTGGACGCCCGGCGGCCTGACGGTGCTGGGAACCGACGGCTTGGGCCGCAGCGATACGAGAAAGCGCCTGCGGCGGCATTTCGAGGTCGACGCCGAGTGCATCACGCTGACGGCCTTGCAGCAACTGGCGCAGCGAGACCAGTTCGACAAGAAACAGCTCGCCAACGTCATCAAAGATTTGGGAATCGACCCCGACAAAATTGACCCGATGATTGCTTAGTGCGAAAGGGAAACGGCCACGATGGCGATCGACTTCAAACTCCCCTCTTTAGGCGAAAACATCGACGCGGGCGATATCGTCAGCGTATTGGTCCAAGAAGGGGACGTGATCCAAGCCAACCAGAATGTGTTCGAGGTGGAAACCGGCAAGGCGACGGTCGAATTGCCATGTCCGCACGCGGGCAAGATCACCAAGATCCACGTGAAGCAAGGCCAGAGCGTGCCGGTCGGCGACGTGCTGTTGTCGCTCGACGCAGCGGCGGCCGAATCCGCGCCGGCAAAACCGGCCGCCAAACCGGCGGCGCCTGCAGAAGCCAAGCCCGCGGCCGCGCCGCCGGCCAAGGCAGCCGCGCCCAAGCCGGCTCCTGAGCCGCCCGCTCCGGCCCCCGCGCCCGTTTCCTCCCATGGCGGCGGCCAGGCATCCGCCGGGACCGCCGTCATGGAAGCTCCGGCCGTAACGGCCCCGGCCGGTCCGGCGACCCGACGCTTAGCGCGAGAATTGGGCGTGGACCTGGCCCGCGTCAACGGCACCGGCGCCGGCGGTCGGATCACGGAAGAAGACGTCAAAAAGGCGGTCCGTGAATCGACGGCCTTTGCGCCCGCCGCCAAAAAGTCGGTCACGGTTCCGAATGCGACGCCCGGTCAAGACGCTTGGGGCCCGCTGCAGATTCAGCGGCTGTCTCGAATTCGCAAGACGATCGCGGTCAACATGGCCCGCTCGTCGTCGACCATTCCGCACGTCACCAATTTCGACGACGCCGACATCACCGAGCTGGAAGCCATTCGCAAAGGCGGCATGGCCAGTTCCGTCGGCGCCGACGTCAAGTTGACCATGCTCCCGTTCGTGATGAAGGCCGTGGCGCATGCCTTGCAACTGCACCCGGTCGTCAACGCCACGTTGGACATGGAAAACGACCAGGTGATCTACAAGGACTACGTGAACCTGGGCGTCGCCGTCGACACCGACCGCGGACTGGTGGTGCCGGTGCTGCGCGACGTGAACCGCATGACGATCCCGCAGATCGCCCAATCCCTGGCCGAGATTTCCGTCAAGGCGCGGAACAACCAGTTCGGACTGGACGACATGCGCGGCGGAACGTTCACGATCAGCAACCTGGGCGCCATCGGCGGGACGTACTCGACGCCGATCATCAATCCGCCCGAAGTGGCGATTCTGCTGGTAGGTCGATCGCGGAAATTGCCGGTCATCGGCGAGGACGACGAGATCAAGGCGCGCTTGATGATGCCGCTCAGCCTGTCCTACGACCATCGCTTGATCGACGGCGCCGCGGCGGCCCGCTTCCTGAACGAAGTGAAGAACTTCCTGCAAGTTCCGGGACGCCTGTTGTTGGCCAACTAAACCTCGAGAACGTTGTGGACCATGCCCCACGCGCTGACGTTGTCGGTCTGGGCTCTGCTGGCGGCGACGGTTGGCGCCGCGCCGGACGCTGATTTCGAGTGGGTCGGACAGCGCGTGATGCTCAAGGAAAGCGCGACGCCGCAAGTCGGCTCTCGCAAGCTCGAGTGGAGCTCCGTGCCGATGCCGGCCGCCGTTGACAAGGTCAACGGCCAGTGGCTGTGGCTCGGCTCGGCCTGGGTCAAGCAAGACCAGGTCGTGCTGCTCGACGACGCGCCGGATTATTATTCCCAATTGATCGGCCGGGGCGACGCCGCCAACCGCCTGGTTGGATATGCGCTGCGCGGCGTGGCCTGGTTGGCCAAGCGGGAATACGACAATGCCATCAAAGACCTGAGCGAAGGCATTCGGCTGGCGCCGAGCAATTCTTCGTTCTTTACGATGCGCGGCAAAGCCTATTACGGCAAACATCTCTACGATGCGGCGCTGGCCGATTTCACCGAAGCGATCCGCCTGGATCCGGGCAACCTGGTGGCCTACAACGACCGGGGAACGACCTGGAGCGCCAAAGGGGAATACCCCAAGGCGTTTCAGCAGTTCAATGAAGTCCTCCGCCGCGCGCCGACCAACGCCCTGGCGTTCGCCAACCGCGGCACGAACTGGTTCAAACAGGACGAGTACGACAAGGCGCTCGCCGACCTGGACCGCTCGATCAAGCTCGATCCAAAGCAGAGCTTCGCCTACGCGAATCGCGGCCGCGTGTACATGAAGCTGGGCGACTATCCCGAGGCCATGGCCGATTATGACAAGGCGATCGCCATGGCGCCGCACGACTGGCCGGCCTACAACGGCCGGGCAAGAATTCTGGCGACGGCGCCCGACTTTGCCTATCATTTGCGCGACGGCAAGCATGCGGTGCAAACCGCCAAAAAAGCTTGCGAGCTCTCCGATTGGAGCGAATGGATCTGCCTGGCCACGCTGGCCGCCGCTTATGCCGAAACGGGCGATTTCGAGTCGGCCGTCGAGTGGCAAACCAAAGCCATGGAAATGTCGCAGCCGGCCGAACCGCGAGATCAGCGCGAGAACGAACATCGCATGGCGCTTTACAAGGACGGCAAACCCTACCACGAAGCCGTGGCGGCCCGCCGCTCCGAAGATGCGTCGGATGACTCGCAACCAAAAGATTAACGCGGATCATTCGTCAGCCGCTACTAAGT
>DASZUP010000486.1:0-2155 GCA_035547635.1 Pirellulales bacterium | reverse complement strand
TCGGTCATGGCGGGGCCCCACAAACGGTCGAGCGGGCAGTCGACGGTGTGCAGCAGGTGCAATGGGGCGCCGGCGGCCAGGGCGATGTTGCCCGCCGCGCGGATCACCTCGTCGCTGACCGGACTGAAATCGCTGGTGGCGAGAATGCTTTGCGGAACCTCGCGAGGCTCCGGTTGCGTCACCCAGACCGGGCAAGGACAGTTGTGCAGCAGCTTCATGGTCGTGCTGCCGAACAGAAAGCGCTCGACGCTGCTGCGGTTCCTTGCTCCGACGACGACCAGGTCATGCCCGTGGCGAAGCACCTCGCGGATCATCTCCTTCCAGCCGGCGCCCGCGGCAATTTTACTCGTCGCCGACACGCCGTGCGACTTGGCGCGCGCGACCAGCTCGCCAAGCGCCTTGGCGGCCGACTCGTGGAGCTTGCCGGCAAAGCGCTGCAAGTCCTCGCCGGACAGGTAGACGTCTCCCGACGGCACGTCGATTGCGGAGAAAAACGTCAGCGGCGCCTGCGAATGTTTGGCAATCCAGACCGCTTCTTTGATGGCCTGTTCGACCGGCGGCAGAAAGGCCGTCGAGCCGGTTCGCAACGTTTGCGAAAGATCGATGCCGACCAGGATGCTCTTGAAGTTCTGCATGACCAGCGTGCTCCTCTCGTGAATCGCGTTAATCTATGTTACCTTGCCACGCGCGCCGAGGGTATTCCGGCCGGCGCCAGGAAAGGCGCCCTGCCCGGCATCGCTGCACGTTACTTTTTTGTTAGAATTGCGCCGCCTCCCGCTCCGGCAGGCGAACGCTCCGAGGCGCCTTATGACCCCTTTTGATCCTGCCAAACAGCCCAAAACCTACGCGCCGGCGCCGATCGAGCCGCAACGGCAACTCGAGTTTCTGCAACTGGACGAGTCCGACGTGCAGCGGCTGCGGGCGATGGCGGACGATTTCGAAGTCTGGGCCGACGATTTCGTCGAGAGTTTCTATCGGCATTTGTTCGCCTTCGACGAGACGGCGAAATTCCTGCAGGCGCCGCAGACCGTCGAGAGATTGAAGCGTTCGCAGCGCGAGCATCTCAAGTCGATGCTCGAGGCCGAGTGGAACGCCGACTACTACCGGCAGCGGCGGCAAGTCGGGCATGCGCACGCCGAAGTCGGCATCGATCCGCAATACTTTCTCGGCGCTTTCAATCAATATGTGCAGTACAGCTTGGAGAAGCTGGCGGCGAAGCACGCGGATGACGTCGCAGCGTACAAGGACCAGGCCGCCGCGCTGTTGAAGGCCGTGTTTCTCGACATCAGCCTGACGCTGGACGCCTACTTCGCCCAATCGACGCGCAATTTGCGCAAAGCGCTCGACATGTTCTGGCGCGCCAACGCGGAACTGCGGCAATTCGCCCAGTTGACCTCGCACGATTTGAAAACGCCGCTGGCGACCGTGGCCAATCTGTGCGACGAGGCCCTGGACGAGTTCGGAGACGAAATGCCGGCGCCGGCCAGGGAGTTGGTCGCGGCGGCCAAGGACCGCACATTTCGCATGAGCCGCATGATCGACGAGTTGCTCGCCTCCTCTTTGCCGCAGGAGAACGAAACCGAGCTGGACGAGATCTCCAGCCAGGAGGCGCTGGACCAGGCGCTGGAAACGACCGGCCCGCTGCTGGCCCAAAGCGGCGTCGAAGTCAAAGTCGCGCAGCCGCTGCCGAAGGTCCGCGGCAACAAGGTCCGCTTGCGCGAAGCGTTCGCACACCTGCTGTCGAACGCCGCCAAATTCATCGACCGTCGGCCCGGCCGGCTGTCGGTCGAGTGGCTGCCGGGCGACGGCCATTGCGTGATCATGTTCATCGACAACGGGCCGGGCGTGCCGCCGGAAGAGCGCGAGCGCATTTTCGCCCCCTTCCGCCGCTTGTCGCAGCACCGCGACCGGCCCGGCTCCGGCCTGGGCCTCTACTTCGCCAAGAACCTGATCACGCAGCAAGGCGGCCGTATCTGGGTCGAGTCGACGCCCGGCGAAGGGAGCCGGTTTTGCGTGCAACTGGCCGCCGCCGCCGCGACCGCATGACTCAAGCGTACAGTTGTCATCACGCTCCCGCGTGATGTGAGCGTACAGTTGCCATCACGCTCCTGCGTGATGTGAGCGTACAGTTGTCATCACGCTCCCGCGTGATGTG
>DASZUP010000485.1:0-2156 GCA_035547635.1 Pirellulales bacterium | reverse complement strand
CAGTCGGACTTTTCATAAATATCAAAGCGTGCCTTGGTGGTGCGATCCGCCGAGTAGACAATGTCCACCACGGCGTGGGCCCGGGCTTCGATCCCCTCCTTCAGAATGTCCTTTTGCTTTGCATAATCATGGCAGCACCCTCCGGTGATCAGCAGCACCTTGAGCGGCTTGACCTGATCGGCGGCCAGGACCGCGCGCGGCGACAAACAACAACAAGCGGCGGCCAAGGCCAATAGCGACAGCAAGCGAATGTACATGGTTTCCAGCCTTCGTCAGAAGTTTCTCGGGAACTGGGGAGACCGAGGCGGCCGCCAGCTTCGCGGCGCGGATGGCAGCCCCTGTTGCGTCTCAAGGACGCCGTGGTTTGGCGTTGCGACGCCATTCTAATCACAAGGCGAAGCTGAGCGAAACCGGCTGCACGCTGCTTCTGGCGGCTGCACCCGCACGGGTTTTTACTCGCTTTGCGGCCCGCTTGCGACGATTTGCGATTCCCGAAGTTGCTCTACAACGCAACAGCTTGCGTCGGGCCGCGCCGGCGGGGATACTAAATAGACCTGTTTGGCGTCTGAGGGGCTCGCTCTAAGCGATGCCCCGCATCGGGGGAGCCGCGCAAGCGGCGGCGTCTGGCAGCTTCCGTGTCACGGCGGTTTTGCGCGGGCAAAGCCGCTAGCCCGCCAGCCCTAGTTAACAGCATGCCAAGCGTAACGTCCGCCGCATCTGCCGTCCGCGTTCGATATCCGAGTTCGGGCATCGCTTGTCGGCAACGCAACGCGGCGCCGCACGGCTTTACGCGCCCAGCTTCTTGCCCGTCCGAAATTCCAGGAGATTTTACATGAGCACGCCTGATGCCGGCGCAACGACGCGCCGCGAGTTCGTCAAACAAAGCGGCCGCGTCGCCGCCGCCGGCTCCCTGTTGAGCATGGCCCTGCCTCGCGTTCACGCCGGCGAAGACAACACCATCCGGATCGTGCTGGTCGGCTGCGGCGGCCGAGGCACGGGGGCCGCAGCCAACGCGCTGTCCACCAAGACCGGGCCGGTCAAGCTGGTGGCGATGGCCGACGTGTTCCCGAACAAGTTGCAATCGAGCCACAAGAATCTGCGCGAGAAGTTCGGCGACCAGATGGTCGACGTGCCGGAAGATCAGAAGTTCATCGGCTTCGACGGCTACCGCAAGGCGATTGACTGTCTGCGCGCCGGCGACGTCGCCATTTTCGCCACTCCGCCCGCCTTCCGCTGGGTCCATTTCGGCTACGCCATTGAGAAGGGCGTCAACGTCTTCATGGAAAAGCCGACCACGGTCGACGGCCCCAGCACCCGCAAGATGCTGAAGCTGGCCGAGGCCTCGGTCGCCAAGAACCTCAAGGTGGGCGTCGGCTTGATGTGCCGGCACTGCCAGGCGCGCGAAGAGCTGCACGAGCGGATCCAGTCTGGCGAGATCGGAGACATCCTGCTGCTCCGCGCCTATCGCATGCAGGGGCCGATCGGCTCGGCCTTCGTCGATCCGCCGACCGGCGATATGAGCGAGCTGCTCTACCAGATCAAGAATTTCCACGGCTTCCTGTGGGCCAGCGGCGGCTGCTACAGCGACTTCCTGATCCACAACATCGACGAATGCTGCTGGATGAAAGACGCCTGGCCCGTCCAGGCGCAAGGCAGCGGCGGACGCCACTATCGCGACGACAAGGTGGATCAGAACTTCGACCACTACTCGGTCGAATACACCTTTGCCGACGGCTCCAAGCTGGAACTCAACGGCCGCAACATTCCGGGCTGCCACAACGAGTTTGCCAGCTATGCCCACGGCACGAAGGGACTGGCGGTGATTTCCACCGCTTCCCACACTCCGGCCAAGTGCCGCACCTATAACGGGCAGAATATGGACAGCGGCAAGCTGGCCTGGGCCTTCCCGGCGCCCGAGCCGAATCCGTACGACCTGGAGTGGGAACACCTGCTCACGGCGATCCGCAGCGACCAGACGTACAACGAGGCCAAACGCGGCGCCGAGGCGAGCCTGGTCACGTCGATGGGCCGCATGGCCTGCCACACCGGCAAGGTGATTACCTTCGATCAGATTCTCAACCACAAGCACGAGTTCGCTCCGGACGTCGACAAGCTGACGATGGACTCGGCCGCGCCGTTGCAGCGGATGGCCAACG
>DASZUP010000484.1:0-15064 GCA_035547635.1 Pirellulales bacterium | reverse complement strand
GTCTTCGGCTGGGGGCGCCGCCGTGAATTGGGCGGCTTTGCGGCTCGCCTGGGGCGCCGCGCGTTCGTCGTCGAGGGCTCGCGCACGCTGGCGGCCAATGGCACGATGGTGGAAATCGCGGACGTGTTGCGCACAGCGGGCGTCGAACCGGTCACGCTGGCCTCCATTTCCCACGAGCCGACGGTCGCCGACGTCGACGGAGCGACGAGCCGCTTGCGAGAACTGGACGCTGGCGAAGGAGATCTTCTGCTGGCCGTCGGCGGCGGCTCGGCGATCGACCTGGCCAAGGCGGCCGGCGCCATGGCGACCAATCGCGAAAGCGAAACGGTCAAAGATTACCTGGAAGGCGTCGGACGCGGTTTGAAAATCAATCGTGAGCCTCTGCCGCTGGCCGCTCTGCCCACGACCGGCGGCACAGGCGCCGAGGCGACCAAGAACGCCGTCATCTCCTCGCACCAACCGGCGTTCAAGAAGAGCTTGCGCTCCGAGCGCATGGTCCCCAAGCTGGTGCTGGTGGATCCCGAACTGAGCGTTGACGTTCCGCAGACCACGACCGCCTGGACGGGGATGGACGCCATCACTCAGCTCATCGAAAGCTACATCTCGCGCTTTGCCCGGCCGATCCCGCAGGCCTTGGCCGTCGATGGATTGCGACGCGCGTTGCCGGCCCTGGCCGAAGCGGTGCGCGACGGCTCGTCACGGCCTGCGAGAGAAAGCATGGCGCATGCGGCGCTGCTATCGGGCATCGCGTTGGCGAATTCCGGATTGGGAATGGCGCATGGCGTGGCGGCCGCCCTGGGCATTTCGCTGCGCGTGCCTCACGGACTGGCCTGCGCCGTCATGCTGCCGACGGCTCTGCGCGTAAACCGCGAGACGAGCCAGGCATCACTCGCGGAATTGGCTCGGTTGACGCTCGGCGGTTCCTGGCCGAACGACGCGACTGCGGCTGCGGCGTTCATCGAGCGAATCGAGCAGTTGGCTGATGAGGTTGGCGTGCCCAAACGATTGCGCGACGTGGGCGTCGAGCGCAAGCAGATTGCCCAACTGGTCGCCGGTTCCCGCGGCAACAGCATGAACGGCAATCCGCGCCAACTCAGCGACGAGGAACTGACGAACATTCTGGAGGAACTGCTGTGATTGTCGCCGCCGGCCTGACGCCTGCCTGGCAACAGATTCTTCAATTTGATGCGTTGCGCCTCGGCGAAGTCAACCGGGCGTCGCAGGCGCATTGGTGCTCATCAGGCAAGGTGTTCAACGTCGGGATTGCATTGGCGCACTTGGGCGCCGAATGCGTGGCGGTCAGTCCCGTCGGCGCGGACGTGGCGGAGCGTGTGCGGCAGGAATTCGGAGAACTGGGTATTGAGGCGAAGCTGATCGAGCAAGGGCCAAGAACCCGCGTTTGCACCACCTTGCTCGACGCGAGCGACGGCACGGTTACGGAGTTAGTGGAAAACGCCCGGCCGCTGCCGGAGGGCGTGCTCGACGCGATGGAGCGGGAATTCGCACGGCTTGCGGCCGCCGCCGAGATTGTCGTCTTAAGCGGTTCGCTGCCTGCGGAAACGCCGAGCACGTTTTATCGCCAAATGCTGGAGCGAACGTCCGCCATCGCGGTGTTGGACGCCCGCGGAGAAGAATTGCTTTCTGCGCTGGAGATGCGGCCGTTCTTCGTCAAGCCGAATCGAGAGGAGCTCATCCACACGCTGGGCCGCAATCTCGAGGACGACGTTGCACTGCTTGGCGGCATGCGCGAATTGAACGGACGCGGCGCCCAGTGGGTTGTCGTGACCGAAGGCGCAAAAGCCGTGTGGGTCAGTTCACGCAGCGAAGCCTTTCGGCTGCAGCCGTTGAAGTTGCCCAAGGTCGTCAACCCGATCGGCTGCGGAGACTGCCTGGCAGCGGGCCTGGCCTGGGGCTTGTCGCTGGGACGTGAGCCGGTCGATTGCGTGCGCATCGGCATTGCGTCGGCCGCGCAGAACGCCGCGGCGCTGCTGCCCGGAAGACTTAATCCGCAACGGGCCTTGCAAGAAGCAGCGCAGGTCGCGGTAGAAGCGATCAGTTGAGCTTCCCGATCAGGCTTCCGGCGAGACGCCGATCGCTTCCAACTCCGTTTTCGGCGACAACCTGGCGGGCGAACCGCTTGTGGCGAGCGTAAGCGTGAACGTGCTGCCCACGCCCGGCGTGCTCTTGACGGTCAATTCGCCGCCCAGCAGTTGCGCAAGCCGGCGGCTGATCGCCAGGCCTAATCCCGTGCCGCCGTAGCGCCGCGAGACCGAAGCGTCTCCTTGCGAGTACGGCCGAAAGATCGCATCGAGCCGGTCGGGCTCGATGCCGATGCCGGTGTCGGCGACGTCGATTTGCACTGCGCTTTCGGGCGTTTCCGTGGCCCGTGCGCTGAGGGAGACGGTGATCTTGCCTCGTTCCGTGAATTTGATGGCGTTGCCGATCAGATTCACCAGGATTTGCCGCAGCCGCAGGGGATCGCTTTGGATCAGTACGGGCAGCGGCGTTGCGCAGCGAACTTCGAGCGAAATGTCTTTGGCCTTCGCCCGCAGGCTCATCAGCGAAACGACGTCGTTGACGATCGCTCGCGGCGAGCAGGGAGCGGACTCGATCGTGAACCGGCCGGCTTCCATCTTCGAAAGATCGAGCAATTCGTTGATCAGATCCAGCAGCAGTTCGCCATTGCGTTTGATGGTATCGATCGATTCCAGGTCTTCGCTCGCTTGCACCTTGCTGCGCAACAGATCGGCGTAACCCAGGATCGCCGTCATGGGGGTGCGGATTTCGTGGCTGATATTGGCCAGCAGTTCGCTCTTGGCGACGTTGGCCGCCTCGGCTTCACGCCGGGCAGCGTCGAGCTCGCGGTTTGCGTGGCGAATCAGATCGAACAAGGTCTTCGAACGCAACGCGGCCCGCAATCGCGCTGCCAGCACGCGGCGATCGCAGCAGCGACTCACGTAGTCATCGGCGCCGGAGTCGAGCCCGGCGACGATATGTTCGTGAGAATCGAGTCCGGTAATCAAAATCACCGGAATGGACTTCAGGCGTTCGTCCGCCTTGAGACGCTGGCAGACTTCGAGCCCGTCCATGCCGGGCATCACCACGTCGAGCAGGACGGCGTCTGACGGCTCGCGCGCCAGCATTTCGAGCGCCTCGAACCCGCTCTCCGCGACAGCCACTTCATAGCCTTGTCGCTGCAATTCCAGCCCTAGCAGGCGCGCATAGTCTGGAACATCGTCCACCACCAGCACCTTCGGCATCAAACCGCTCCTGGTTGACGTCTCGCGTCAAGCCGCATAGCCGGCGCCCGAATGCCCGGCTCTCGAACTCGCATGATTGTGATATTCACAAACATACCCCACGTTTTCCCCACCCGCGTAGGGAAGCCTGCATTTTTGCACACGGGCTCCGTCGGCATGACCGGCAGAAGTTGCGGCTATTTTTTTGTTTTTCTTTCGTGGAAAAGGTTCGACGCATCGACGGCGATAAGCTGATCCTCGCGTCGCGCAAATAAAAAACGCCGGCGGCTCCGCAGGAAGCCGCCGGCGCGTCAATCGGTAACGCTGTTTAAGCCCCGATTCTCATACAAGCGGGACTTTGACTTGCTGAAGGTCAGGCAAACAAGCCGGGCACCAGGCTGCCCTCCCGCACGATCATCACGGGCCGCCCGGTGCTGGTGTGGTATTCCTTCTCGTAGTCGATGCCCAGGCTGTGATAGAACGAGGCGGCGACCTGGTCGGGGGTGATCGGCTCGGCGGCCGGTCCCATGGCGTTGTCGTCGCTGGCGCCGATCACCTGTCCGCCGCGGATGCCGCCGCCGGCCAGCAGACAGAACATGGCCCGCGGATAGTGGTCGCGGCCGGCGTTCTTGTTGATCTTCGGCGTGCGGCCGAACTCGCCGGTCACGAACACGGTCGTCGTGTCGAGCAAGCCTCGTTCGGCCAGCGACGCGAACAGCGCCGACAGTCCTTGATCCAACTGCGGCAGATTCGTGTCTTTCAGTTTCGGGAAGTTCTGCTGGTGGGTGTCCCACCCGCCAAAATTGATCGTGGCGAAACGCACGCCGGCTTCGACCAACCGCGCGGCCAGCATGCAACTCTGTCCAAACGCATGTTCGCCGAACTGCTGCGACGTCTCGGGCCGCTCCTTGCTGACGTCAAAGGCTTCACGCGCCCGAGCCGAACTGATGATTTCGTGGGCCTGCTCATCGAACTTGTCGAGGCCATCGACAAGGTTGCTGTCGGCTTCGACCGCTTTGAAGGTGGTGTCGAGCTTCTCCAGCAGGTTCTGGCGTCGCTCGAGATGCGTCATCGTCAAGCCACGGTCCAAGGCCACGCCGCGCACGCGGAACGGCTGTCCTGGTTTGGGCGTGGCGTTCGTTGACATGGCGGCATAGCGCACGCCCAGGTAGCCGGCGCGCTGCGGCGTGTCGGGAATGGCCACGAACGAGGGCAGGTCCGTCCGTCCGGCCAATTCCTTGCTGACCACGGCGCCAAAGCCGGGGAATTGCAGCGAAGGGAGGGGGCGATTTCCCGTGTTCAGATATTGGCTGCCCAAATCGTGAGCCGCCAGCGTATGGCTCACGCCGCGCAGGATCACGAACTTGTCGGCCGTCTGGGCCAACTTGGGCAGATGCTCGCAGATCTGCACGCCCGGCACGTTGGTGTCGATGGGATTGAACTCGCCGCGATATTCGCTCGGCGCGTTCGGCTTCAAGTCGAACGTGTCCATGTGCGTCGGGCCGCCGGCCAGATTGATGAAGATCGCCGATCTGGCAGGCCCCTGGCTTACTTCTCCTGCCTGGGCCAGCCGCAGGTAACCGGCCAGGCTCAAACCGCCGGCGCCCAAGACTCCTGCACGCAGAAAGTCACGCCGTCTAACTCCGTCACAAAAACGATGGCTGCTCATCGCGAAGTCCTTTTGTTTTAACGATTGACGATGAACTCTTTGGTATTCAATAACGCCCACAGTAAGTCTTTCATGCCCGCAACCGTGCTCTCGGAATCGACCAGGTATTGCCGTGCGACGGCCTGCTCTTCTGCTCGCGGCAAGCGAGACAAGGTTCGCAGATAGGCCTGGCGGATCAGCTCGTCTGCAGGCAGCGACGCCGGAGATTTCTCCTGGACCGCTTGCTCGCGTTTGAGCTGGTTCTGGGCTTTTTTCAGACGTTGGCGCTGGCGTTCCAGATCCACGGCGAGGGAGTCAGCTTGCTTGTCTTTGCCTTGTTTCTCAAACTGCTTGCGCCGCTTCTCTAGCCGATCGAGCTGGGCGGCCAGCTTGTCGACGCTGCTCTCGAGCTGCGCCGCCCGATTGCCGGCCGGAGAGGTCATTTGTCGCAACCAGCTGTCGTTGCGCTCCAGCAGGCCCAGCATTGTCTGGTCGTTGCGGAGAAAGATGGTTTGCAGCAAGCTGGGTTCGTTCGACCGTTCGCAATCGCAATTGGTCGAGCGAGCCGGCTTGCCGAACAGCGTCAGCACGTAGTCGCCGCCTCGGCGTCCATCGCCGCCGCTGCTGGGACCGATGGCTCGTTTCTCGAAGTCCTGGCAGACTGCCTGCAATTTATCGTCGGCCGCGGTGGCCTGCACCAAGGCGTCATAAGCCACTTCGGCCGGCAGGCGCCGAATAACGGCATGGCTGAAATTGCGGTTGTCGAGCCGGTTCGTGTCGTTGGCGTGCCAACTGCGCTGGTATGCGTGGCTATTGGCAATTTCACGGTGCAGCCACTTCATATCGTAGTCGTGCGCGACGAACTGCTTAGTCAGGTAGTCGAGCAAGGCTTCGTTGCTGGGCGGGTTCGCCAGGTTCATGTCGTCGGGCGGTTCGACGATGCCGACGTTAAAGTAGTTGGCCCACACCCGGTTGACGAACGAGCGGGCGAAGTAGGGGTTGTCCTCGCGGCGCATCCAGTCCATCAGCGCCTCGCGGGGATCGGAGTATTGCTCGGCAAGAACCTCTTCGCCACCCAACAGCTTGGGAGTCACCACGCGGCCGGTCGGCTGCTTGTTGTTCTTGCCTTTGCGCTGCTTGGCGCCGCCCCTGCCCTGAGCAACGTAAACTTCTCGCCACGGAACCGACTTGCCCTCTTCCAGCAACTCGTTGATCCGCTGGCGGCGCTCCTTATTGTTCTTTTTCTTGCCTAGCCCGAGTTCCTCGGTCATCTCCTGGGCCCGCTTGCGAGCGTCGGGACCATAGTTGAACGCAACTCCGTTAAAGAACGCCGTGAATTGCTCGAAATCCTGCTTCGTCCATTGATCGAACGGATGCTTGTGGCACTCGGCGCACTGCAGCCGCACGCCCAGGAACGTGTAGGAGAAGCCCAGGGCCTTGTCTTTCGGCTGATTGAACTGGCGCCGAGACCAGTAGTACGGCATGGTCTCGCGGTAGGCAAAGTCAGCCGGGTTGTCCGGCCGGAAGTAAGAGGACATTTCGGCCGAGTACTCGTCAAAACTCTGCCCGGGCCGGCGGCTGGTGGCCAGCACGATGCCGGCCGCCAACTCGTCGTAGGGCGTGTTCTCCGAGACGCGGCGGTAAATCCATTGATACCATTGCTGGCTCATCTCCCGGCGGAACTGCTGATCGTTGATATTCCGGGCGTTGTTGCCGGTTACGTCGCAGAGCTTGGTCGCCCACCACGCCGAATAAGTCGGCCGAGCGAGCAGCTCGTCGATCTTCTTGGCTCGCTTGTCGGGTGAGGAGTCGGCCGTGAATTCCGTGATCTCGCTGGGCAGCGGAAGCGTACCCGTCATGTCGAGACTGACGCGACGCAGAAATTCCTCATCGCTGCACAGTTCCGAGGGGACGACGCCCAGCTTACGCAGCTTCTGTACGACCAGTTCGTCGATTTTCGTGGGGGCGGCCACCTGGGGATACTTGGGACCGACCAGATCGGAAACGGGCCGCAGCACGGGCACGTTGGAGACGCCGTTGTCGTAGAACACGACGACGTCCGTATCGCCCTTGCCGACGCCTTTGACCAGGCCGTTTTCGTCAATGGTGGCGATTGCCTCGTCGTTCGTGCGGAATCGGCACAGCGGCGTCACGTCTTCTCGATCGCCGTTGGACCAGACCGCGACGACTCGCAGTTGAGCTTGCTCGCCGTCGGCTTGAAAGACCAACTCGCGGGGCTCGACGTCGAGCGAGACGATCTCCGCTTCATCTTCGGCAATGCCCTTGGCCCCGGCGGCGACCCAGCGACGGAAGACGTGATACTGCCAGCTGCCATCGTCCATCCGGCGGCCGCCTTCATGGTCGATCACAAGCGTCGGCTTTTGGAGGATCAAGCTGACGGAAGGATCCAGCAGGTCGACTCGCGGCTCTTCACCCGCCGTCAAGGCTTCGTGATCCGCCTTGAAGTCGTATCCGAATAGCGACAGCCGGAAGCCGCCGCGGCCCTGGAACGAACCGTGGCACGCACGGCCGTTGCAGCCCAGCCGACCCATCAAAGGGAGCAAATGCCGGCGGAAGCTGGGAACCTCTTCGCCTTCGGCCGCGGCGAACCGCTGGCTTGCCTGCGGAAGAACGTCGCCGGCCTGCAACGCAGCCGGCCAGAGTAATGCCATCAGTCCAGTGCGGAAGATCCATTTCGTCATGGCAATCGCCCTCGCGGGTTCCTTTCTCTCATGCTGGCCCGGGCATCCGGGAGCACGTGGTCAAGACTTCCTGGGTCGGTGAACTTCTTTATTGCATTGTGATCAGGCTGCCAGCCTCGTCCCGCCGCCTGTACGCGGGATGGGCGTCTCTGGGCATTATTCGTTGCCTGCGGGCTGCTTCGCCTCAGCTTCTTTTTTCGGGGCTGCTTCCTTTTCAGAGGCCTTGCTCTTCGCCGCCTGCCTGGCCGCTTTCGCCCCTTTGGCTTTCGATCCTGATTTCAGGCGCCGCATTAATTGATCGAAGGCCCGATCGGAAAGCTTCTCCCGTCTTTCACGCAGCCGGGTCAACTGACCGTCCAGTTTTTCCAGCCGTTCGGCTGCACGCTCTCGATCCAAGCTGAGCAACTCGATCCGGACGTCTTCCCGCTCAAGCAACGAGGCTTTGAGTTTTTCCTCCAACTCCGGCCGCGTTTCCATGGTCAGCTTGGCCGCCAATAGCCGGACCCGCGAGTCAATCCGCCAGGCCTTCAGCTCGAGCTCATAGCGCTGCGGATCCTTTTCCTTGGCTTGCGCCAACCGCTGGCTGGCGCGAAACAACTCAGATATGGCCTGTCGATACTGCTCGGGATTGTCGGCTTTGAGCTGTTCCAGCAGCTCGCTCAACTCCGGGTGCTGGTTGCGAACCAGCGTCAGCGCGGCCGTTTCTTGTTCTTCCGCTGAAGCGCGGCCTTTCTTCTCTGCTCTCTTATTTTCCGCCTGTTTGACCTGCTTTGCGCTCTTGTTGCCGGCGGCCTTCTTGTCTGCTTTGTCGCTTTTCTCGGCCGTAGCGTTCTTCTTGCCCGGTTCGCCAAGAACGGCCGCTGACAAACAGCCCAAGCCCAGCATGACTGCGGCAAGGCCAACGGCAAAGTGTTTCAAGCTGTGTGTCATGGATCAGCCCTCTTGATGTCCCGATTTGGATGCGGCGGCTCGCTCTGCGGAAATCGCTTCAAACAGCCAATCGGAGATAATCAGTTCGCCGTCAGCTGCCTCCCAATCGGCGTCAACGGCGGTTTCGTCGGCGTCGACGGCGAACAACTCGCCAATCAGATCCTCGGGCAGCAAGGCGTATTCGGCTTCTGGGGGCGGTCCGCCCGCGTCGAAGAGGGCGTCGTCTTCGTCAATTCGCCAACGGGCCGCCGCCCAAGCATCGGCCAGTTGGGCGTCTGCCTGCCGCGCGTTGAGCTGCGCGATGGGGCTCGAGTTCGGAGCGTCCGGAAGGGAATCGGAGCGGCGTTCGAGCCAATAGGTCGTCAACGCCAAGGCAATGCAAGCGGCCGTCCCCGCTGCGAACCAAATCGCCCGCGAGCTCCCGATCTGCGAGCTCGACCAATCCCGCGACGCCGGAGACAGTTTGGCCGGTTGCAAGTGTGACATATCCGGCGACGGCAAGGGCGAAATTGCCATGGCTGATTCTGCCATCGCCGATTCCGTCATCCGTCTGTTGTCCGCCGAGTCGGCTGACAGGCAAACCGCCAAGCCGAGTTTCGCAGCCTCGGCAACCGCTTCGCGAGCCGCCTGCTCGTTTTCCAGTCGTAGCTCAAACTGGGCGGCATCTTCCGGAGCAAGCTCGCCTTCGACATAGCGGAATGCGAGCCAGAACAGATCAGATTCAGAATTGCCGTGTTTTTGTTCGGACTCGTTCACAGTTCCTCTTCCCTCAGCCGTTGACGCAGCTTCTCGACTGCCAGCTTCATTCGCGTCAGGACAGTGCCGAGCGGCAGACCCAATTCCTTGGCGATCGCCGCGAACTTCTGTTGGCCATAAATCCGCATATTCACCACTTGCCGCTGTTCGTCAGGGAGCTGTTCTAAGGCTCTGCGGACGCGCTCGACGGTTTCGCCACGGCAAATCGTTTCCTCGGGGCCCTGAGAGGCGCCCGGCGAAACCCACGCCAGCCGCTCCAGCGCTCTTCCATCGATTCCCTGGCGGCGCCGGACCGCCATGGCTTCGTGAAAGGCGACGCGGAACAGCCAACCCTTGAACGTCTCCGCCCGCACGGTATGGCCCGTTTCGACCGCTTTCGAAAAGGTATTTTGGAGCACATCGGCGGTCAGGTCGTGGTCTCTCAGCACGCCCAGCACAAAATGCCGCAACTCGCCAGCATGCTCGTGGTACAGCGCCGCGACAACGACAGAATCGATTTTGCGATCGTCCGCCAAGGGCAATCTTCAGGCTCCTGCCGCCCGTATTCATCTCGCGGCTTGTACATTAAAGATGCGCCGCTGCGGTTGATTATTTTCCACGGCGGGAAAAAAATGCTGCCGCCGGCAGGCTTTCGTCGGCGATCGCGCAAGAGAAAAGCCGAGCCTGCAATGACTTAGGACAGCCTAGACGCCGCAGCGCCGGCTTGCCAGAGGGCTGCCGGGGAGGAGCCGGCCTTTTTCCAGCCCTCGCTTGTCTCGGCGCGGGGCGAAGCCGGAGCCCCAGGGCGTCAGGCGGCAGTCGGAGCGGTCTGCAACGTGCAGCAGCGAGGCAGCCAGCCTCGTACGACTGCACCTGGGACAAAAGCCAGGCTGGCGACGACCATCATCAGCGAGAAAGGGATCAGCCCGGTGATGGGCGCCAGCGAGCCCCAGACGACGACGCCTAGCGCCAATAGCAGCGGGCGGGCCATCCGGTTCCAGATCAGCACCGGGAACGCCAGTTGGTAGGCCACGATCGCGTGCGTCCAGATATACACGAGCATCGGGAACCGGTGCAGCCAGGTCAGGTCGGCCAGACGAGCTTCGGGTCGCGCTAGGATCCACCAGATGGCCAGGCCATCCCACCAGACCTCGCTGGAGAGCTTGCCGATGGCCATTAAGGCATAGAGCAGCGCCAAATGCACTTGAATCAACCGGACCGAAACCGTGGCGGCGCTGCTGAGCGGGACGGCGTTTGGGCCAAGCGGTTGGGTGAGCGGAGTGGGAGAGAGTTGAACGGGTTTCGCGGCGGTGCGACGGGCGCGCAAGAGGCGATCAATCGACCATTCCGCCCCCGCCGGCCCCAGGCACAAGTAAGCCATCACGAACGCCAGCACCGGTTCGACATGAGCCGTGAGCAGCGGACCGCGATGGATATAGGACAGCACGACCAGCAGCGCCAACACGCTTGTCACGCGCGTGAGCAGTCCGGCGGTGAACAGCAGCAGCACGGCGACGCCGCCGAAATGGACGGCATAGAGCATGTTCGGCGAGTGAACGTAATTGAAATACGAGAAGGCGTACTGACGAGGCATCGCCTCTCGGATCTGGTGGCTGATAATCTGGCGCTGTCCGTCTCGCGTCGCCTGTTCGAGATTGGCGAGGCTTTCCTTGGAGACAATTCCTCCCGGTCCGAAGAAGGCTTCCAGGTCGGGCGTATACGTCAGCACCACGTACAAGGCGATCAAGCCGGTAGCGATTCGCAACAAGCTCAATGTCGCCGGGTCGCTCGGTGAAAACCAGAAGCGGTTCCAGCCGTCGCCAAAACTTTCGACAAGTTCCGCCAGATACTTTTGTATCGCAGTCATCATTTGCCTTGCTTACCCGCGCTCTGACCGCTTTCCTCGCTGCTCGAGGCCGCCGGTGCGACGTCTTGCGCCTCTTCGACTTTCAGCAACTGAACCCGGCCGCCCGCCAGCAACACGTGCGCTTCGTACAACTTGCGAAAATACGTCTCGCTGCGCGGATCACGTTCGTTGGCCAGGCTGGACTCGACGGCTTCGATCGGCTGCAACAGCAAGCGGCGCACGCGAATGTCGCCGCTTCGAATCTTCTTGCCTTCTGCGCTGGCCTTTTCCGCCAGGTGGGCGGCAATGGCCTGCGGCACGATGCTTTGAAGATCCTGGTTCTCAGACAGGTCGGCGGCCGTTTCAGCCAACCGGGCGTAATGCTGACGGCGCTGGCGTGGCCAAAGCCCGGCCGGAGGATAGATGGCGTGTTCTTCCGTGCCGTCCCTGAATTTCAAATCGATTTCGACAACCGCATCGGTGTCCTCCGGCAGGCCGTCGTGCAGGTTGAACAGGCCGATGTACGACTGATCCATGTCGAGAAACTGCAGGTACTCAAGCAAAAAGGGAACTCTGCGCAGTCGCAACGCCAACGGGGACGGGCTCCAGTTGGACGCCACAGCCACCATCAGCGCGAAGAAATGCACGAACAACAGGAAGCTGACGATGGTGCGCGTCATTTGTCCGGGCAGCGCGGCCTCGGCAGGCGTGGGGGACGAACTGGAAGCTGTCATCGGGCGGGAAGTGAGTTTCAGGTCAAGCGTTCAAGGCAATCCGGCGGGGCGCGCTGAGCGGTCTTCTAGCTTAACTCGCAGAATGGCAAACGCGAAAAAAAAGCCGGATCTCTCCAAGGAGAGATCCGGCCTGATCTACTTGCTTGTTCGGCGCCGTCGCAACAGGGCTTGGACGGCGTCGTTAAAGCGATCGAATCAAGATCACCAACCGCAAGGCTTAGTTGCGGAAGCTGACCGTGCGGAAGCCGAAGCTGCGCTTCAGGCTGGCCGAGGGGGCCGGAGCCGGAGCGGCGGGAGCTTCAGGGGCTTCGGGGGCAGCCGGGGGGGCCATCTCGGCCGGAGCGGCGGTGCCGCAGCAGGCCGGCGGGCAGGTCACCGGGCCGCAGCACGGCGTGCCACAGCAGACGTTCCCGCAGCAGCGGTTACGGCGGTGGTGACGACGGTGGTGACGGCGACCTTGGCAGCCGCAGCAATCGACCGGGCCACAGCAGGCCGGGGCGGCGCAGCCGCAATCGCAGCCGTAGCAACCCGAGCAAGCGCAACCGTTGCAGCCGTGACCGGCCAAAACCTTGTTCTCACCGCCGATCAGGGCGATGCCGACCACCGCGAAGAAAATCGCGATGCCAAACACCAGAGCACGATTCATCCTAAATTCCTCCAACAAAACAGGTACCGTACCGTAAGAGACTAGAAAACCCCAGTTGGCCGTCACTGACGAACCATTTCCCCCCTCGTGACGGCCGTCTAAAGGGAGGGACCATCGGTCAAGTGCCTCGCACCCAGTTGCGCCGCGGCTGCCCTGTCAGTAGCCTGTTACGGTTACGCGATTGGACACAAATGCACAGGTTAGGATGCTTAAGGTAGCATTGGCGATTGCGTTGTCAAGCGTCAGGTGCTTGACTCTAGGCAATGCAAAATTCAGGTTGTTTAGATAGCTTGGGGAATTCTGTCTCAGCCTTCGGCCGAAATCAACCCGCTGCGAAGAAAAATGCGCAAAAAAAAACGCCCCCGTGAATTCACGGGGGCGGAAAGGCGCCATTGCATGCTTGCGGACGGCAGCCGACCAGCTAGCCAAAGGAACCGGGGCGATTACTCGCGGGCGGTGTCCGTCGGCGGTTGCTTGCGTTGGGCTTGCCGAGTCGGGCGGGCGCCGGCTGCATCGGTTGATTTGTTTGCTTCACTGACGCCTTCGGCTGCGGCGGCGTTCAATTCCTCCCGCATACGCCGCTGCATTTCCTGCTCGGCAAGCTGTTGTTTTCGCTGCATGTCCTGCGGGTTTTCGAAGTCCAGCAGCAAGGGCGGCTCGTCTTCGAAGATTTTGGTGGCCATGCCGGCGATGCGCCACCCTTCAGGCTCTTTTCGCAACATCCAGATGATTTCGTCCGTGTGAGGCTGTCCGTCATCGCCGACGTCGGTCCAGGTCGAAGCGACATGGGCACCCTTTTCGTCACCCTGAGACAGCAGTTCGACCTCACCTACCTGGAAGGTCGCCGTGTCGCTGCCGGGCGGAGCCACGACCATGTCCAACTTGGCGGTTTCCTCGCGCGCCATGGTCGTCAGCATATTGTTGGCTTGTTCGTCTTTTCCTTCGCGGACAGCCTGCAGGAACGCGTGCACGGCCTCGGCGGGCCCCGGACCGGATTCTGCCTCCGTGGCGTGAGACGTCGTGGAAGCGGCTGCGGCGGCATCGGGGGCGGGGGATTCAGTTCCCGACTGCGAGCACCCTGCTATCACGCTGGCAACGAATGCCGCCAAAATTGTCCAACTACCGCATCGCATTGGCTGCGCCTCCTGATTGATTGAGATCCGTCTCTCCGCGAGCAATTGTCCGTGCCGCGGCGTCGGCAGGCGCCGGGGCAGCAAGCGTTGCTGCTAGCGTCTCGCCGTTGGGAAAGAGCGGGGCGGAGTCTCTCAGGAACGCCATTTCAGGTCAAGAGGAGGTAAACAGCGAGACTGGGCTTGACGCAGGAGCGTCGGTTTTCTAACGTCCGCTCGCTGGGGCCCCAGACTCAGGACGAGCCTGCTCGTCAAAGCGCCTGCTTTTAGCAGTCGGGCGGCCTGACTCTTTCACGCCTGCACTCGCTGACGGCCGGAGCTTTCGAGCGCCCCTGCCCACCGCATCTTTGCGGCCAAGGATGGTTTCATCGCGGGGGCCCGCAGCATGACAATGCACCGGCGCCTGGATTGCGATCCGGCAAGGTCCGAGCCTGGTCGGGCGAAGTCTTTCTTCTTTTCCGCTGACTGGCGGGCCTTTCGCTGGCTCACGCGAGCCCGTGCCGCATCAGCAGCCGCCCGCCGTAAGCGGACGCCCGCGCTAATCGGGCTGCTGCTTGGAGTTTGCTGTCTGTCTGGCCCGACCTTTCGTACGGCGCCAGCCGAAGAGCCGCCTGCAGAATTCCGGCTGGCCAGTCTGGTCCGCCGGTTGGGAAGCGACGCCTATTCCGAGCGAGATGCGGCCGAAGCGCAATTGGAAAAGTCGGGCGCCGCTGCCCGTGAGCACCTGCTTGCCGCCGTCGAGAACCCCGATCCGGAGATTCGCCTGCGGGCGAAAAGGCTGCTGCGAGGCCTGAGGATCAATGAACTCTGGGCGCCGACGCAGGTGCGGTATGCAACGGATCAAACGGCGGCGTCGGCCGCCCTTTCGGTCATCGGCAAGCAAACCGGGAATCGGGTGCTGGCCGGCGATCAGTACGGTACGTTTCACGATCGAATCGTGACGATGGAACGGCTGGAAGGCACCTTCTGGGAGATGGTCGACCAGTTGTGTCGCAGCAGCGGAAACCGGGTGCGGCCGCACTACGATACGCGGAGCCCGGGACTGGTGCTGGCGGCCGGCAGGCCGGGCAAAAACCCAGTCGCGTACTCGGGGCCCATTCGCATGCAAATCATCCGCGCCCGCCGCGCCTTCAGCGAGGAGTTTGACTACGAACGCCTCAGCGGCGAGCTGAGCCACGCCTTCCAGTTTGAATTGCAGGCGATGTGGGAGGATCGTTTTCGCTTGATCGCCTATCGCTCGCACCCGGAGTTGGCGGAAGCCATTACCGACACTGGGGTCCGTCTGGCGGCGGCTCAGTCGACGGCCAGCGGTTGGAACGTAGCGGGCGCCGGCACGCGCCAGCTCTCCATGAACTTGCGAATCCAGCCGCCGGCTACGGCTGCGCAGGAACTGGAAACGCTGACGCTGAGTTGGGGCCTCGTCGCCACCGGCGATCAGGCCCAACTCGATATCC
>DASZUP010000483.1:0-3595 GCA_035547635.1 Pirellulales bacterium | reverse complement strand
CTTCGAAACGGCCAGCGACGCGCTGCAGAAGCTGGAGCGGATGTTCCTGGAGCCGGACGGATCATTCGTCTGGGTTTCGGCCGCCGGCGAGCCGCGCTGGCAGCTCGACGGCGTGCTCTACGACCGCGACGGCCGGCTGTTGTACGTCGATCTGAAAGGAACCTGCGCGCCGCAGCCCTTCGACCGGCTGCTGGCCGCACTCGGCTGGCCGCAAACGCCCGTCATGTTTCAGTTGGCGCGGCAGGCCGTGTTTCTGGACGAAGCCGAGTTCCGCCGCTACGCCGGGTTGAGCGGCGAGTAACCCCCGAGAGGGCCAGGCGGATGAGCGGCGCGGAATGGCGAGGCGTTCCAAGCCGCCTGGCGGACGGGCTCAAACTTCGTCGGGCGTCGTTAATCTTATGTTTCGACTATTTCGAGTGTTGCGACTATTTCGAAATGGTGCTAGAATTCCTTTATTGGATGTGAGATGGAGAAAGACTCGATGGGCGACCTGATTCTCGATAATTTTGAGACCGTCGCGCCGAGCAAGAACGATGCCTTGCTCGCCCGCGAGTCAAGCCGTCAATTGGCCGCGCATAAGCTGGGCCGGCGAGCCAGCGTCCGAATTCAACTGCTCGATGACGGCAAGGAGACGGAGGCGGTCGCTGTGCCTGCCTCGGCATTGCGACTGTTCTTGCATCTGCTCGCCGAGATGTCGCAGGGGCATGCCGTCACGCTGATTCCGACTCATGTCGAGTTGACCACTCAGCAGGCGGCCGATCTGCTCAACGTGTCGCGTCCCTATCTCGTCAAGCTGCTGGACGAAGGAAAGATTCCTTGCCGGACTGTCGGGAAGTTCCGTCGCGTACGGTTCGACGATCTCATGACCTACAAGCGAAAAGACGATAAGACGCGAGCCAAGATTCTCGACCAGTTGGCTGCTGAAGCCCAGGAACTCGAAATGGGCTATTGATGGATCCGCCCGTCACAGCGGTCTACGATGCGAACGTCCTTTATCCGGCTCCTCTGCGCGACTTGTTGCTCCGACTTGCCCAGACCGGACTGGTTCGCGCCAAGTGGACCGATGTCATTCATGAAGAGTGGATCCGCAATGTTCTCAAGAACAATCCCACACTATCGATTGATCGACTTTCGCGGACGAGAAAGTTGATGAACGACGCCGTTCGGGATTGCCTTGTGACCGGCTATGAGGAACTCATCGACTCACTGGCACTGCCTGATCCCGACGATCGCCATGTCCTGGCCGCCGCGATCCGCGCGAGCGCGGACCTCATCGTGACGTTCAATCTGAAAGACTTCCCCGCAGAGACGCTGGCCCCATTTTGCGTCGAGGCGCAGCATCCGGACGCGTTTCTCACGGGACTCATCGACGTTTCCCCCGACGATGTCTTTCTCGCCGTCAGGCGGCAGCGCGAGGGCCTGCGCAATCCGCCCAAGACGGCCCATGAGTTGCTCGACACTCTCGAAAGTCATGGCTTACCCGAGACCGTCGCACTTCTTCGGCAGTTTGTCGATCTATTGTGACGGGCTGCGCCGACGGCCGGCGCAAGCAGTCGAAACGGCTACGCTCCCGTCTCAATTCTCGGCCCCAGATGCAAGCCGACAACTCTCCACACCGGCGACACGCAATTCGCCAATCTCTTGCCTTCATGTTGACATGACGAAAGAATTCGCTACATTGAGGGCGATCTGACGAATTCCTTCGTCACACGTCTTCTCGGGAGCAACGGCATGGCGCGTCCGGCATCGCTGCAGCCGACGGAAGTCGAGTTGCAGATTCTCAGAATTCTCTGGCAACGCGGCGGCGCTACGGCGCGGGAGATCCACAATTTGCTGGCCGAAGTCGAGGAACGCGAAACGACCTACTCCACGACGGTCAAAATGCTGTCGGTGATGCTCGACAAGGGGCTGGTCAAACGCGATGAAACGGCCAGCCCGCAGGTCTATCGGGCTGCCGCCAGCCAGAAGCACACGCAGCGCAAAATGCTCCGCGACCTGATTGAGAAGGCGTATGACGGCTCCGCCATGAGCCTGGTGATGCAGGCCTTGTCGTCCACTCGCGCAACGGCCGAGGAGCTGGCGGAAATCCGACAGATGGTCGAAGAACTGGAGGGCCGGCAACCATGAAAACGCTTTCCGCAGCGGCGCTCGCTGCGATCTTTGCAGCAGCTTCGGTTCGTGTGGCGCCGGCTGGCTGGCCCGCCTGGGTTGAGCGGCTCGGTTGGACGCTGGTGCATTCCGTCTGGCAACTGGCCGCCGTGGCGCTGCTGGCAGCAATGGCGAGCCGCGCCGTCAGGCGCAGCTCGGCCAACGTGCGATACGTCGCCTCGGCCGTCGCCTTGGGAAGCATGTTGTTGCTTCCGGGTGTAACCTGGCTCTGTCTGCCCGGCGCCTCCGCGAACGGCACGCCAGAACGGGCAGTGAAAACATCCGAGATTGGGTCGGCTGTCACAGTTGGCCCCATTCGGCAGATCGCAACCGACGTGCAGAACGCTGCTGCGCAAAACTCGCCGCCGCGCGCCCCAGCGCCGGCACGCGACGAACCGCAAACTGCTGCCGCGCCAGCGGTTCCTGCGAACGCATCGAACCATCCGCAGCCGCCGGCGCAAGCCGTCGAACGGCAACGCGACGCCTGGCGGACGATGCTGCGCCGGCTGCACGCCGCAATCGAACCGCGGTTGCCCTGGTTGGTCTGCTTCTGGTTGGCGGGAGCGGGCCTTTGTGCCTTGCGGCCGATCTGCGGCGTTTGGGCTCAGTGGCGTTTGCGGCGTTACGGCTTGTCTCCCGCGCCGCAAGCCGTGGTGCAGACGCTGTCCGCGCTCTCTCGCAAAATGCGAATTCCCAAGGCGGTGCGAATTGCTCAGTCCACGCTCGTGCGCGTGCCGGTGGTGGTCGGGTACTTCCGACCGTTGATCCTGTTGCCGGCCAGCGTCGTGACCGGCATGACTCCCCCGCAACTCGAAGCGGTATTGGCCCACGAACTGGCGCATGTGCGCCGGCACGACTGGCTGGTCAATGCGCTACAGGTGCTGGCCGAAACCGTGCTGTTTTATCATCCGGCCGTATGGTGGATTTCGCGGCGCCTGCGTTGTGAGCGCGAGCTGTGTTGCGATGACGTGGCGATCGGATTGATTGACCGGGCGGTCTTTGCCCGCGCCCTGTTGCTGGCCGAGGAATTGCGACAAAGGGGGGCGGCGGCGCCGGCCGTCGCGCTGGCGGCCACGGGCGGTCAGCTCTCGCACCGCATTCGCCGGCTGCTGGCCGACGGCGCCGCTCCCGAACGAATGACGCGAGGCTGGCTGAGCGGCGCCGTGCTGCTGTTGACGCTGGGCCTGGCCGGCGGCGTGTCGCTGTTGGCAGCGACACAGGATGATGGCCCCCAACAAGCAACCGCCCCGGCCGACGCGACGCTGAAAGGGACCGATACGCTTAAGGGCGCCAACGCAAGCGAGCTCGCCGACGCCGAAAAGAAAGCATCGACCGATGGCGACTCGGCTCAACGGCAGCAGGAGACTGACTCGCAACAACGCGTTGTCATCGTGATCGATGAAAAGGACCGGCCAGTCGCAGGGGCGACTGTCAGATTTCAATTCGA
>DASZUP010000482.1:0-4668 GCA_035547635.1 Pirellulales bacterium | reverse complement strand
GCAATCCGAAACAGCTTCTCGCGCGTGCGAATAAAGATCGAACCGCGGGCGATGGCAGGAGTCGCCAGGCAAGTGGCGCCCATGTCGTTCTTCGAAAGTACTTTCACTTCCGGCGCGTCGGCCAGTACGACCATGATCCCGGCATCGTTGATCGCGAAGATCTTGCCGTCGGCGGCGACCGGAGAGGCGTAATACTCGCCGAGGTTCTTGATCCGCTTCCGCTCCCAGATCGTTTCGCCCGTCTTGCCGTCGAAGCAGGCCGACAGCCCGCCGCGCTTGACCAGGAACAGTCGGCCATTGGTCAATAGCGGCGAGCTCATGTTCGACGGCGCTTTGCTCTTTTGCAGGTTCCACAGCACGTGGGTCTCGGTCACGTCGCCCGAGCCGCCCCCTTTGATGGCCTGTACGATGCTGCCGCCGCCCGTCATGTTCGACGGAGACTGAAACGCCGTATCGAGCTCTTCGCCCGCCAGAAAGCCGTCGCGGTTGACGTCGGCCTTGTCGAACCGCTCTTCGAACTCCTTGGGAAGCTCCGCCTTGGTCAACTTGCCATCCTGGTTGGTGTCTTTCCATTCCAGCAACGCGAACTTGAGCACCCGGTCGGTATCGCCGTAGCTCTGCACCGAGATATAGATCACGCCGTCGCGAACCACCGGCGTGGTCATGATCGTGCGCAGCAGCGTGTTGCAAGTCCACAGCTCCTTGCCGGTGGCCGGGTCGTAGCCCTTGAGCTTGCCGCTGCCGGCCACCACCAGGTCGGTGCGTCCGCCCGCCTCGCACAAGACGGGCACGGAATAGCCGGCCAGCATTTCAGGCCGGGGCGTCTTCCAGTGCTCGACGCCCGTCTTGGCGTCGACGGCCAGCAGGTACGGATTGAGATCGTCGTCCTGATCGAAAATCACCAGGTCCTTGTAGACGATCGGGCTGACCGCGGCGCCCCAGTCCATCAAATAGGCCGGCAGCGGCAACTTGTGCCGCCAAACCTGATGGCCGTCGGCCGCGTCGAAAGCCATCAGGCCCAAAGTGCTGACATAAACATATACGCGATCGCCGTCGCTGGCCGGCGTCGAGGAGGCATGGCTGTTGGGCTGCGTGATCGGCGGCAGCGTGCCCGTCGGCAGTTCGGTCTGCCAGAGGATCTTGCCGCTGTCGAAGTCGATGCCGTACACGGCGAACGTCTCCGGTCCGCTCATCGCCGTCACGAACACGCGGTCGCCGACGATGATCGGCGAAGCGATGCCGTCGCCCAACGGCACGGCCCAGCGGACGTTGTGCTCAAACGAGAATTCCGTAGGCAGCGGGCCGCTATCCGACGCAATGCCGCTGGCATTCGGGCCGCGGAACTGCGCCCAATCGCCGGCCTGCACCGGCGAGACCGCCAGGCACAAGGCCAATGCAGCAAGTAGGCCCCTGCTCCGTGGGTAAGTTCGAGGCCAACGAAAGAGCGGGGCAGGAAGTTTCGACATGCAGCAGTTCTCCTCAAGGTAGGGCGGGTTCCACCTTACCGGGGCCGTCTGGGCAATGCAATCAACTGGCAACGACCCGTAAATTACGTCGCCAAACCGAGCGCCTCGTGTTGCGCCTTGCGGGCTTGTTCGTAGCGCGCAAAGGCTTCTTCGTCTCGGCGGCAACTAATGCCGCGGTAGACCATGGCAAAGGCTCGGCGGTTGCGCGTGGGCGAACGGTTGGCGTCGGCCCGATGAATCGTATTGCCGTGATGGGCAACGACGTCGCCCGGCGCCAGGCGGACGCGGACTTCGCGATCTTCGTCCTCCGGGCCGTAGTCCGAAATGCCTTGCGAGAAACCCAGTACGCGCGAGGCCTCGTGGGGGCGGACTCCTCGCAAATGCGAACCCGGCACATAGCGTAAACAACCGTTCTCGTCGTCAACGTCGTCGAGCGCCATCCAGATCGTCACGACGTTGGCCGGCTTCAGGTTGAAATAGTAATTGTCCTGGTGTGGCGGCGTGACATGCACCGTGCCGGGCGGCTTGTTGAACCATTCCGGCTCCTGCGCGTTGGCTTCTTCGCCGACGAGCGCTTCGGCCAGCCCCTTCCAGGCCGGATGCCGGACGTAATCCCGCATAAAGGGGGCGACGCCCATGTGCTGCATCTGCTTGAGCGTTTCGGCGCGCGAGCGATCGTCGTAGAACGCATGGCTGTCGGGCAAGGTCGGCACGACTTCGCGAATGAAGCGTTCCAGATGTTCGCACAGCGAGGCGAACTCGCCGGCGCCGAGCAACTGCTCCACGACGACGAAGCCGTCGCGGTCGTACGTTGCCTTGTATTGGTCGAAGGCGTGCTGGTCACAAGACATGGCTCATAGCGCCTGAATGAAAGGGTGAAGTTATTTCGCCGGTTCCGTTGCCTGCGGCACGGGACGGCGCATGACGGCATACCAGGTCCATTGCGAGCCGGAGTGCTCGCCGCCGCGTTCGATGAGCAGCCCCAAGACGGCGCCCAGCGATACAGTGACCACACACGGCAGCGAGATGGCCAGCGTGAAGGTGGGAACGGCGCCGTTAGGGCCCAGCAGCTTGTCGATGCCGAAAAACTGCGCCAGCCCGCCCATTGCCGATCCTTCCAAGAAGTAGTTCAATCCTAGTTCCTGCCAATAGTTCCACACAATCGACACGGCCAGTCCGCAAAACACGGCCGTGATGGCCGATCGGCTCGTCGAGCGCGGCAGAAACATGCCAATGAAGAACAATCCGGCCAGCGGACCGAGGAACATATTGAAGCCCTTGGCCATCAATTCCATGATGTTCTGAGCGTGCGCGGCGACCGGCGGAGAAGCTTCCGCCGCGGCGGCGTCTTGTTCCTCGGCAATCTGACCCGACTGTTCCAGAATGACTTCTTCTTCGTGGTGAAACTGCGCGGGCGTCGGCTTCTCGGCCAGCCGCGCGAAGCCCGTCGCCAGCACGGTCACCAGCACGCCGATGACGAGCGATAGCCACCGCGCCCGGGCGACGGCGGTCGCATCGAGACTCTTGTTGGCGGAGAAACGCGAGACGATATCGGTCACGCCGACGGCGCTGATCGAATTGATGCCCGACGAGACGCTGGACATGCCCGCGGCGAACAACGCCGCCAGGATCAAACCGCCTAGCCCTCTCGGCAACTGGTGTGCGATGAAATAGGGGAACCATTTGTCGGCGGATCCGGCGCCGGCGATATCGGCCGAGAGAAACGTGGGATGCTGATGATAGAAGGCGAACAGCGCCAGCCCGCTCGTCGCCAACAGAATGGCGACGGTGATGTCGCTGAAGGCGCTGATCAAATAGCTGCGCAGCGCCGCCTTCAACGACGTGGTGGAGAAATATCGCTGCACCACCATCTGATCGGAGCCGTGCGTGCAGACGATCCAGAAGAAGGTGTGCATCATGGCGGTCAGGATGGTAACCCGCACCGACACGTCGAAGCTGAACGCCGGCGGACTGGTGCGGCGGCTATTGGCGTCGCCTGCAATCGCCCACCACTGCAAGGGGCCGTCGCCTGTTGAGAGCCAGACGTAGCTGATCGTGACGATCACGCCGCCAAACATGATCACCGACTGCATCACGTCGGTCCAAATCACCGCGCGGATCCCGCCCACGCTGGTGTAGGCCGTGGTGAAGATGCCGATCAGGGCGATCCAGAGATAGAGCGGTTGCACTTTGACGGCTTCGCCCCCCCAGGAAACGCCCGGCAGTGCAAACGGCTCGATCTGCACCATCTTGTCGACGGCCATGCTGCAGGTGTAGATGATCACGCCCAGCCAGCCGAGCCGCAGCAGAATGAACAACGTCGCCGCCAGCAGCCGGGCGCTTGGGCCGAACCGCTGCTCGAGGTATTCATAGACGCTGGTCAACCGCAGCCGCATGAAGAACGGCACCCACAGGCAAAGCACCACCGCCATGGCCAGAGGGACGGCCATCTGGCCGGCGAACATGCCGATGCCGTGCTGGATCATCTCGCCCGGCACGGCCAGGTAGCTGATCGTCGACATCAGCGTGGCCATGATGCTCAGCCCGACGGCGAACCAGGGCATGTTGCGGCCGCCGAGGAAGAACTCTTCGGTCGTGTCCTGCTTGCGCGAGCACGCCCAGGCAATGGCCGCAGCGGCAAGCGCGTAGAGCGCCACCGCGGCCCAATCAAGCAGGGCAAATCCATCGTGAGGCGAAGCGACGGCGAACAATGAGGCGGGCAAGCGGAAGGTCCTCAAGGCGTACGGCGGAGGCGGCCCCGCGTGGTTCTGGCTTACAGGTTACCGCCTACACGGGGCAGTTGAAAGTATCAGGGCGCGAACAGGCGCCAGAACAATTGGCGTCTGCCGCGATCCGTAGGCATGTCGCATGGCCACGAGCATTTCAGGATCCATCCGGGCACTCGCGAAGTAACGGTTTCCGCTTCAGCTTGTGAATGCAGCTTCGGCCATGTAGGGCTGCGCAAAACGAGTGCGTTTGTGCGCAGCTCGCCTTGAGCCTGGGTTGCGAAGCATGGGAGATGGGCTGCTAAGAACGGGCGAATTCTGTACCTTGGATGGCCTTCGCTTTTGTGCCAGTTTTTGTTTCGCTCCGCCACCGCGGGGCTTGTCCCTAATGGCACGAGATTAGGAGTAAGGCTGGAACTAGGCGAGACTTATGCTTAACTCAAGAGACCCCATCCGCCTTGCGGCCTGTCGATTTA
>DASZUP010000481.1:0-10214 GCA_035547635.1 Pirellulales bacterium | reverse complement strand
CGCGTAGAAAGGCCGCTTTATTCATAGACGTGACGCCAGCTTACCACATCGAGGGCGTTTGCCGCGGCAGTCGAGCCCACTCGTCAATTCGCCCCCCACAGGATAGGATGATTGCTGGAAATACATTTTGATCACAAAGCGGGATTTTCGGCGAAATCTCGCCTCGAAGAACCAGGCCTTCATGAACGACCTCCCAATTGTCGACGCTCCCCCCAAAGCCGCTTCTGTCCCATCGTCAAACGACGAAAACGGCAAGGGCCGGTATAGCTTCGTCAGCCTCGGCTGCCCTAAAAATCTGGTCGACAGCGAGCGAATGCTGGGTTTGTTGCAGTTGGACGGCTATCGGCTGGTCGGGGACGTCGAGGGGGCCGACTTCGTCATTGTCAACACGTGCGGCTTTATCGAGCGAGCCCGCGAAGAATCGTACGCCACCATCCGCGAAATGCTCGAGTTGAAACGGCAGGGGGCGATCAAAGGCGTCATCGTCTCGGGCTGCCTGGCGGAGCGAGAGAAAGAAGCCTTGCTTGAAAGCTGCCCGGAGATCGACCATCTGGTGGGGGTCTTCGGCCGAGAGTATGTGACCAAGGTGGCCGATCGGCTGCTAGGCGGGCTGACGGAACAGCGGACCGTGTTTCAACCTGCCCCGTCGCGGCCGCTGCCCGACACGGCGAGAATGCGGATCACGCCGCCGCATTTCGCCTTTTTGAAAATCTCCGAGGGCTGCGACCGGCTGTGTACGTTCTGCGCGATACCGAAGATGCGCGGCAAGCACGCCACCAAGCCGATGGAAGAAGTCCTGGCCGAAGCCCGCGAACTGGCGGCCGACGGCGTGCGCGAGCTGAACATCGTCGCACAAGACACCACCTATTACGGGCTGGACCTGTACGGCCGGCCGCGGCTGGCCGAACTGCTGACAGAGCTCGACAAGGTCGACGGACTCGACTGGATCCGGGTGATGTACTTGTACCCGATGTACTTCACCGACGAACTGATCGAGGTGCTGGCTCGCAGCAAGCGGATCGTGCCTTATCTCGATCTGCCGCTGCAGCACATCAACGACACGATGCTCAAGCGGATGCAGCGCCGCGTAACCCGGGCCGAAACCGAAACGCTGCTGGCGAAGCTCCGCCAGGCGATCCCCGATCTGGTGCTGCGGACGACCTTCATCGTCGGCTTCCCGGGCGAAACCGACGAGCAATTCGAGGAACTGGTCGAATTCGTCCGGCAACAGCGGTTCGAGCGGCTGGGCGTGTTCACGTATTCGTTCGAGCCCGATACCCCTGCCGCCCGGCTGCCCGATCACTTGGACGAAGACGTCAAAGAAGCGAGGCGAGAGCGGCTGATGGCCGTGCAGCAGGAAACGGCGTTCGCCTGGAACGACGCCCAATTGGGCCGGCGGCTGGACGTGCTGATCGACCGGCCCGTGCCGGGCGAATCGACCGCCTGGATCGGCCGTTCGTACGCCGACGCCCCTGACGTGGACGGCGTCGTCTACGTAACAGGCAAAAAACTGCGTCCCGGGAAGATTGTGCCCTGTGAAATCGTGACCGCTGAGGGCTATGATTTGGTAGGCGTCGCGGTCGGCAAACCGCGATAAGGTCCTGCCGGTAGCAAAATCGCTATTTTTTCGTTGACGCCTGCATGCCCGCTTCCGGCAGGAGAGGTCGGCTGAAATACGAAGTCGTTTTCCTTCGGATTTTCAACAGATCGAACCCGCAGCGCCGGCCGATGCATCGGCGCTGCAGAATGAGCAACGCTTATGACGGCCAGCACCAAGCCTCAGCCCAGCGCCGCGGTATTCAATCTGCCGAACCAATTGACCGTGCTGCGGCTGGCCCTTTCGCTGGTGCTGTTCGGCTTGATCACGTTTAAGCTGTACGCGATTGGTTTTTTCGTGTTTGTCGTGGCCGCCTCGACCGACTGGCTCGACGGCTATTTCGCCCGCAAATACGGCATGGTCACGACGCTCGGCCGGATCCTCGATCCGTTCGTAGACAAGATCATCATCTGCGGCACGTTTATCTGCCTGGTAGCCGATAAGGATTCTGAAATCCAAGGCTGGATGGCCGTGGTCGTGGTCGGCCGAGAACTGTTGATCACGGCGCTGCGGAGTTTTCTCGAACAACAAGGCGCCGATTTTTCCGCCACGATGTCGGGCAAGCTGAAAATGCTGCTGCAGTGCCTCGCCGCAGGCGCCAGCCTGTTCTATCTCTCCAAACTGGCGGCGCCTGAAGGCGGCGCGTCGCCGGACTGGGTCTATTACACGCTCGTTTCTTCCGTCTGGGCTGCGCTGTTGCTGACGGTCTATTCGGGCGTCGAGTACGTCCGCCGCGCCATGCTGCTATGGCGGCAGTAGCGATGGACGTGCTGTTGCTGCTGGCGGTCGCAGGGGTGATTACTGCCAGCTTGAAGGCCTGGCTCGCGATTGTCGGGCGTTGGCGTCAGCGATTGCCGCTCGTGGAGTACGAGCCGCGCCAGGCGGCGCCTTGGACGGGGCTGGATCTGCTGGTGATCGTTGTCGTGTATTTCGCGACGAATGCAGGACTGCTGCTGCTGGTCCTGCGACCGGCGAGCGCCGAGGCGCTCGGCAAATTGGATTTTCGCAGCGTCGTCAATTCGTTGGCGGCGACCTCGCTGGCCAACCTGGCGACGGTCGCCTTCGCGATCGGCTGGACACGGCTGGCGGCCGGCGCCACTTGGAGCGACTTGGGGCTCCGCTTCAACCGAGCGCGGGACGACGTTCGGCTCGGTCTGGCCGCCTTTGCCGCCGTCAGCGTGCCGATCTACGTGTTGCAAGCCTTGCTGTCTCAATTCGTCCAGGAAGAGCACCCAATCATCACGTTGCTCAAAGAGCATCGGCAGCCCTGGTTGCTGGCGTTGTGCGCCTTCTCCGCCGTGATCGTAGCTCCGCTGGCTGAGGAGTTTTTCTTTCGCGTGCTGCTGCAAGGCTGGCTGGAATCGCTCGGAGAGCGCATGGCGCCGTTAAGGGGCGACTTTCGCACCGATCCGACAGATTCCGGGAAATCTCATACAGACCAGGTTTACGAGGACAAACTCGCCGCTTCGCCTGGGAACCGTACACTCGACCGCGAGAACCCCTACGCAGCGCCTGGTTCCATGGCCGCAACGCCTGAGCTATCAAGGGAAGAAAGTGGTCCGGCAACTTCCGATGGCCGCGCCGAAGGTCCAAACGCGGGAGGCATGCGTTGGCGATCTGCCTCGGTTGCCATCAGCTCGCTCGTCTTCTCCCTGCTGCACTTGGGACACGGCGCCGATCCCGTTCCCCTGTTTTTCCTCGCGTTGGCGCTGGGATACCTCTACCAACGCACAGGCCGACTGCTCCCCTCGGTCGTGGTGCATTTTTGCTTGAACACGTGCAGTCTGATTGCGCTGTGGTTCAGCGTGGCGGCCGGCGTGCAATAAGCGTGCGCCCCCTGGTTTGCACAACGGCCCGCCGTTTAACATAGCAGCTGAAAGCAAGCCCGCTTCGAAAACCGTTCCTCTGACTAACGGCAGTTCCTAATCTCATGCCTCTCGATCCTCGCGTCCAAGCTTTTTTGCAAGCCGCCCAAGCCGCCTCGACGCCGATTCACGAGCAAACTCCGGAACAAGCCCGGCAAGAGATGCTGGCCCAAACGCACATGCTTGGACCGGGCGAAGCGGTGGCGAACGTGACCGACGCCTCGCTGCCCGGCCCGGGGGGCGACATTCCGATCCGCATCTACCAGCCGGACGTCCGTACGCCGAGCCCCTGCCTGGTTTACTTCCACGGGGGCGGATTTGTGATCGGCAGCATCGACACGCACGACGGCATGTGCCGCGCCATGGCCAATGGCGCCGGAATCATCGTAATTTCCGTCGATTACCGCCTGGCGCCGGAGCACAAGTTCCCTGCCGCCGTCGACGACGCCTATGCGGCCACCTGCGAGATCATTCGCCGCGCCGAGCAGTTGGGCATTGATCCCCAACGCGTCGCCGTGGGGGGCGACAGCGCGGGCGGCAACCTGGCGGCGGTCGTGGCGCTGATGGCCCGCGATCGCAAAGGCCCGGAACTGGCCATGCAACTGTTGCTCTACCCGGTGACCGACGCCAACCTGGAAACGCGATCGTATCTGGAGTACGCCGAAGGCTACATGCTGACCCGCGAGGCGATGGGCTGGTTCTGGAACCATTACCTGACCGACCCGGCGGAGCGTGAACACGTCTACGCATCGCCCTTGCGCGCCGCTGATCTCTCCAAGTTGCCGCCTGCGCTGGTGATTACGGCCGAGTGCGATCCTTTGTGCGACGAAGGAGACGCCTACGCCGAGCGGCTCAAGCAGGCCGGCGTGCGTGTGGCCTACACTTGCTATCCGGGGATGATCCACGGTTTCATTCGCCGAGCGAAAGTCTTGCAGGACGGACGAAAGGCACTCGAACAGATCTCGCAGGCGCTACGCGCAACATTGGCGCCAGAAACGATTTAGCGCACCGTCGCCGGAACACGCGGAACGCCTGCCGGGCGTTGCCGCTCGCCCAGGCCGATCGCGTTCATTCATTCGCCGCGCCTTTCGCGTTATATGCCCTGGCTCGGCACGCCTGACTAGCGTCGGGCGCCGGCCGGCTGTGCGGTCGGCGCCGCAATTTTCGACTCGGATGGGAGATTGCCAGGGTATAGTCAGTCGCTGCCCCCTTCCGCCAGCGGCAAACGTTTGTGTCAGTTCGTCCCTTGTGCGCTCAATGGATTTCAGGAGAGGCCCTTATGTTGCGTCGACCGATTGCTCTCCAAGCGGCGATCGCGCTGTGCTTGACGACGGCGGTTCTTGCTGAGGATGTCTATTACGACTTGCCGTTGCGGGATCTAGAACTCAAAGAACAACCACAGAACGGCGACGCGGACATTTTTGGCGGGTCAACGCATTGGCGCCACCGCTTGGCGCGGCAGCCATACGCCGTGTTCGACGGCGATGGGGACGCGTATGTAACCTTGAACGCGGCGACGGCAAATTGGGCGCGGTTAGAGGATTGGAAACGCGAGGGGCGGATTGCGATCCGTGCTGCCCGAGGCAAACCCCTGGCCGGTCGATTGTTCTTGCCCGATGCCGACGACAGCGCACTGTTGATTTTCGAGTTCAAGCTCCCCGAAAATCAAACATCGAATGCTAAAGACGCACGCATCGCCTTTTATCGGGCGCAGGAAGACCATTATCGGCGTTTGCTCGAACGTCAAATCCCCGGCGCCGCCTGGTTCCGCTACCAGATGCGAAGCGCCCGCGCTCAAACGGGCCGTCAACAACAAGACGGCCAGAATCAGCAACGCTTCGCAGTTCAAAATCGGCTCGACGACCTGGAAAACACCTTTGCCCTGTTCAGCGGGAGCCGCGCCGTCAGCGAGAACTTGCAGCTCGACCGAGCCATGCAACTGCGCGAGAGCAACGCACCGGACGTGCCGATCGCCAAACTGCAAGGCATCACGGTCAAGGAAATCGACTGGCAACTGCTCATCAAGGACTTGAAGCCGGAACTTGACCCGCTTGCGCGGCTGATCCCGGCGGATCAACACGCCGTGTTCTTCCCTTCCTTCGCCTCGCTGGTCGCCGTCTCCGATGAAATCGGCCGCCAAGGCACGCCGCTGGCTCGGTTGCTCGAAGCGCGCAGCGAAGACGAACTGCTCAAGCAGCGCTACGAGCGGCAACTGGGGTTGCCGCTCACGGCTTTAGCCCGCCTATTGGGTTCCCAAGTCATCGATAGCGTTGCGCTGACCGGCTCTGATCCCTACTTTTTCGCCGGGACCGACGTCGCGCTGCTGTTCGAAACGCAACATCCTGCGGCGTTGAAAACGCTACTGCTGGCCCGGCTTGCCGCCTCGACCCAAGGCGACGCGGAGGTCGAGCCCGCCGCAGGAACGGCGAATGGCCTGCCGTATCAGGGGTTTTCCTCGCCCGATCGTCGCATCTCCTCATAGATTGCCGAACTGGACCAGGCGGTCGTGGTTACGAATTCCACGGCGCAGTTGGCCCAATTGGCGAGGGTCAAAACCGGCGACTCGCCGGCACTTGCCACGCTGCCGGAGTACGCCTTCTTCCGCGGCCGTTATCCGCGCGGCCAGCAAGACGAGTCGGCTTTCCTGTTCCTGAGTGATGCGACCATTCGCCGCTGGTGCGGTCCGCGCTGGCGGATTGCCGACTCGCGCCGCGTCCGTGCGGCCAGTGAACTTGCGGAATTGCAAGCGGAACAGATGGATAAGCTCGCCTCGAGCAAAATCCAGGCCGGCCCGCTGCACCTCGAGCAGCCGCGGCCCAGCTTGGGCACATTGGAATTATCGGCCGGCGGGGTGCGCTCGTCCGTGATGGGCTCGCTGGAATTCCTGACGCCGATCATCGAGTTGGACCTCGAGAACGCCACGGCGGCCGAGGCCGACGCCTATACGCGCTGGCGCGATCAGTATCAATCCAACTGGCGCTGGGCGTTCGATCCGATCGCCATTCGGTTTTCGGTCAAAGACGAACGACTGGCGGCCGATTTGAGCGTCATGCCATTGATCTGGGGCAGCGATTATCGACGCTTCGTCGAAACTTCCCTTGGCGCCGAGATCAAGCCACGCGCCGGCGACCCGCACGATGCCCTACTGCATTTCGTCATGGCGATCAACGTCAAAAGCGAAGCGATGCGGCGTTCCGGCAATGTGCTGCAGTCGCTCGCAAAGATCACCCCGCTCGACTGGCTCGGCGAAGCGGGCGCGTTGTACGTCGACGATGATCCGCTATGGCAAGAGTTGAACAAGCGCAGCGATTCAAAAACTGCCCAGCGGTTCCTGGAAGAGAATTTGGGGCGGCTGCCGATCGCTCTGTATTTCGAGGTCGCCAATGCGCCGAAGTTGACGCTGTTCATGGCGGGACTGCGCACGACATTGGACCAGGTGGCGCCGGATATGACCCAGTGGGAAACGCTCAAGCATGGCGATGAGCCGTACGTCAAAATCAGTCCCACCGAACGGGCGCGGGGCGGGTTGCCGCTCGTCGATCAACTCAATCTCTATTACGCTTTCTGGTCCGACGGCCTGGTCGTGACGCTGAACGAGAACGTCTTGAAGCGAGCCCTCGATCGCCGCGCCGCCCGCGAAGCCGCCAAGGCGGAAGGTCGGGAATTGCCGGCGCCGCCGCGGCCCTGGCTTGGCGAGAGCATGAGCCTGCAATTCGACGGCCGCACGGTGCATCAACTCTGCCGCACGCTAAGCGGCGACTACCGGCTCGCACTCCAACTGCGCTCGTGGGACAACCTGCCGATTCTGAACGAGTGGCGCCGACGCTATCCCGACCGCGATCCGGTCGAACTGCACGAACACGCCTGGCATGCGCGGCTGGTTTGCCCTGGCGGCGGCACGTACGTTTGGAACGAGGAGTGGCAGACGATGGAATCGACCGTGTTCGGCCATCCGGGCCGCCCCCGGCAGCCGGCCGAACTGCCCGTGCCCTGGCAGTCCATCCGCAACGGCAATTTCGGCGTGACCTTCGAACAGCAAGGTTTGCGAGCCAAAGCCGTGCTCTCGCGGGAAGCGCCGTAACTTCCGTGCCGGATTTATTTCGCGTCAAACTGTCGTTTCTGCTTCCGGCCCTTCGCAGGCGGAGCCGTTCTGTCATCGGGTTGCACAGCCTGACGACCGCTGGCAAAATGTGGCCTGAAACGCCAGCCGTTTTTGCTGACGTCGCAGACCTCGGAAGGAAGATTCATGCTGCTCGTTCACAACGTTTTTTTCTCGCTCAAGGAACCAACGCCGGCCAACCGCCAAAAGCTGGTCGACGCGTGCCACAAATATCTCTCAGGACATCCGGGCACGGTGTTTTACGCCGCCGGCACGCTCGCGGACCTGGACCGTCCGGTGAACGACCGCGATTTCGACGTCGCCTTGCATGTGATCTTCCAGGATCGCGCCGCGCACGATGCCTACCAGACCGCGCCGAAGCACTTGCAATTCATCGAAGAGAACAAGGCGGACTGGGCCAAGGTTCGCGTTTTCGATTCCGACGCAACCGACGGCAAGTAAGCTCAGCCGACTCCGTCGCAGCCGACGCCGGTTATGACCTCAGATCGCCGTCCTGATTGGCCTGCCAGACGTGGCCGCTGGCAACGTCGAACGCCGTGAGCCAGCCTTGCCGGTAGCAGCAGGTGTCGATGCACTTCAAGTAGCCGAGATCGTAAATCTCGCCGTCCGGCTGGCACGTGTGGCCGACGACGGCCGTTTTGCCTGAATAGTGCGGCCCCGGCGTAAACGCGCGAAGCGATCGCCACAGCAGCATGTCTCGCCCCTGCTCGTCGAGCGTGACGTCGGGCAGGTAGTTGGCGTGTACGAAGAAGTGCGTGTCCTGTTCGTAGTAGAGGCGGCAGTTCTCGAGGAAGTCGAGATGCTCGCCTGGGATTTGCTCGACGCTCGTTGCAGCCCCATAGGAGCTCAGCGTGGCCAAACCGCCGCAGGCGAGCCAAAATCCGGCGTCAACCGTTCCGTCTCGTGCGCCGAGCAGCATCTCTTCATGATTGCCGAGCAAGGTTACCAGGCGACAACGACTTTCCAACTCCAGCAGCCGCTCGATTACGCCGCGCGTATCGGGGCCGCGGTCAACATAATCGCCGAGCGTGACAAGCGTGTCTTCGGGCTGAAGATCGAGGGCGTCTATTAACCGCAAGAATGCGGCCAAGCAGCCGTGGATGTCGCCGATGGCGATGGTACGCCCCGGCGTTGGAGACTCGGACGTCACTACTGGGTTACCGGCCGAGCGAGCCGCTGCTCCGGGCGCTCCGCGTCGCCAGTCGCTAACTCGTCGCGCAGAATCAATAAGTGACTGGGTGCATTGATTCCGATGCGGACGTTGCCGTCGGAAATGCGCACGACCGTGATCGTGATTTCGTCGCCGATTTGAATCCGTTCGTTGATCTTACGGGACAACACCAGCATTGCTCGGCCTCCCTGCAGAAGAAACGCATCAGGTGAGCTGCTAGCATAGCGGTGCTAGCACCGCCCTTCAAGACATCGGGCGACGGCAGCGACCGCCCGCTGGTCCGAAGGCGCCGCAGGCCAAAGGATTGCGGTTCCAGCTTTTCCGAAGATTTATTTTTGCCCTATTTTCTGACCGTTTCCGACGAGCTGACTCGCGCTGCCGGCATTCGACCGATCACGTTTGGCAATAGCTACTTGTGTCAATCCGCGACGGCGACGAAGATAGTAGATTGCCTGCACGTTGCAGGCGTCGCGCCTCGCACCGCTCTCGCCTGCTGAATGCCTTTGAACACTGAAGTTCTTAAACTCGATCCCGCTCGGCCTGCGCCCGATGTCATTGCACGCGCAGCGGCCGTGCTGCGAGCCGGGGGGCTGGTCGCCTTCCCGACTGAAACTGTCTACGGCCTGGGCGCCAACGCCCTGGACGCAACGGCGACGTCTCAGATCTTCGTCGCCAAAGGTCGCCCTTCGCACAACCCGCTCATCGTCCATCTGGCCGATGCGAACGAGATTGATCAACTCGCCGCCGGTTGGCCTGAGGCGGCCGCTCGATTGGCCGCTCGTTTCTGGCCCGGCCCGTTGACGCTGGTGTTACCGAAGCGCCCGGCAGTGCCAGACGTCGTCACAGCCGGCGGACCGACCGTCGCCGTCCGTATTCCGGCCCATCCAGTGGCCCAGGCGCTGCTGAAGGCTGCGAGAGTTCCGATCGCGGCCCCAAGCGCCAATGCTTCCAACCATATCTCCGCCACCCGCGCCGAGCACGTGCTGAAGGGGCTCGGCGGCCGCATCCCGCTGATCCTCGACGGCGGGCCGACCGCCGGCGGCCTGGAGTCGACCGTGCTCGACGTCACCTGCAACCCGCCTCGTCTGCTGCGTCCCGGGCTGGTCTCTCCCAGCGAAATCGAGGCCGTCATCGGCAAGATTGCCGTAGGCCCCGCGTCTAGCTGCGAGCAAGACCCTTTAGACGCGGAGAGCGAAGACGCCGCCAAGGCTGTGGTCCGCTCGCCTGGCATGTTGGCCCGCCACTATGCCCCGAGCGTGCCATTGGAGTGCATCCCCGCGGAAGATCTGGCCAGGCTCGAGGCCCTGCGCCGAGAGCATCGTCGCATCGGCTGGCTCTGTTTCGGCCCCGCGCCGGCCGGTGCATGTGGTCTGTCCATCATCGAGATGCCGACGCAGCCAGACGGTTACGCAGCTCACCTCTATGCCGCATTGCACTCGCTGGAGTCGGCCGGCGTCGAGC
>DASZUP010000480.1:0-5677 GCA_035547635.1 Pirellulales bacterium | reverse complement strand
AAAGGCGATGCTCTGCTCCAAATGCTTGGTGCGGCGGGCGACGTGGTGTAACAATTTTAGAGGCAAGGGGTTGGGCATGCGACGAGTGTGCCGGGAGTTGTCGGGACGGAAGGTGCTCGGGGCGGTGGCATCGGCCGAGTTCGGCAGATTCAGCTGGCCGACAGATGCCGGCCGCTTGAACGGGCATGATATCCAGCCGCGCCGGCCCACGATAGCAGCCAGTCCTGCAGGGGGACGCGCAGCAACGAGCTTCTGCCGGCAGGCAAGATAGGCAACTTCTGCCCGTCGTAGCGAATTTCTCGATTGTAGCGGCGAAAGCTGCCGATAGAGCTGGCTGGGGGCATCGGCCCAGTATCGGATTCAGCTCAGGAGCCTTTTGCCATGAAACTCGCTGCCTCGGCCTTGTTCGCCTTTGCCTTGTTGGCCGGCAACACCGGCTGTCGCCTATTGCACTGCGGCGTACCTTGCGGCTGCGACGGTTTTGCGGACGATTGCGGCGGTTGCGCCGAATGCGGCGGCGTCTCCTCCGGCCCCGTTCCAATCGACGGACACTATGGCTGCGGCTTCAACCGCGTCGGATTGAACGGCTGCGGCTGCATGGGCTGCGGACCGCTGTATCGCGTCTTCAACTGGTCTCGTTGTCACGACTGCTGCGACGCCTGCGGCAACTGGACCGGAGCGCCCATTGTATCGAATGGCCCTGGCATGCCCCCGGAAGAGTACATCGAAGAGCCGGCCAGCTACGCCGAACCTGCCCCTGAGGAGCTGTCGGACGGCCGCATTGTGCCGGGCAGCATGCGCGTGACGACGCGTCGGGCCGAAGAGGCGCCTCAGCAGATCGCGGCAGAGCCTCGGACCATGGCTCGACGCGCCAAGTCCTGGTCGCCGCAGCGACGTCCAAAGCGGATTACTTCGACTCCGCTCCGCTCAAGATAAGGAAATAACGTCAACCATTCGCGGTCGGTTCGCGCTTCGCGTACACTGGGGAAGCTCATACTTGTCGAGCGAGACCACCCTCGAAACCCCAGCGAAGCACGATCCTACCGCGCATGCCAGTCAGCGGCGTTCAAGCCTTTCTTAACATGCTGGCCGAGGCCGGCGTCCAATACCTGTTCGGCAACCCGGGCACCACCGAGTTGCCGCTGATGGACGCCCTGGTCGACGACCGGCGAATTCAGTACATCCTGGGTCTGCAGGAAGTGCCGGTCACGGCCATGGCCGACGGCTACGCCCAGGCCTCTCGGTCGCTCGGCGTGGTCAATCTGCACATTAGTTGCGGATTAGGCAACGCGATGGGCATGCTCTACAACGCCTATCGGGCCGGCACGCCGCTGCTGGTCACCGCCGGCCAGCAGGATCGGCGGTTGATGTTCGAAGAGCCGATCCTATGGTCGGACATGGTGCAGGTGGCGCGGCCTTGGACCAAGTGGGCAGCGGAAATCCAGCGCGTAGAAGACCTGCCGTCGGCCATCCGCCGCGCCTCGCAAGCAGCGCTGACGCCCCCGAGCGGCCCGGTCTTTCTGTCGCTGCCGATCGACCTGCAAAGCGAGCTTGCCGAGCTCGATCAAACTCCAGCTCGCCCGCTCGATGCGCGCGTGCGTCCGCCGGCAGCCGCCTTGCGGCAGGCCGCGGAAGTGCTGGCCACGGCAAAGAATCCGGCAATTCTGGCCGGCAGTCGAGTGGTCGAAGCCGACGCCGTCGAGCAGATTGTGGGAGTGGCGGAGCGGCTCGGCGCGGCCGTAATGACAGAGTCGGGCACGACCCACGGCCGCCTCGGTTTTCCGGCCGACCACCCCCTTTATGCCCAGGCCCTGCCCTTGTGGGCGCCGGACGTGCGGCAGCGGCTCGATGAGTTCGACGTGCTGCTGGTCGTCGGCATGGACTTGCTGCGGTTGTACGTCTACTTCGAGCCGGCCCGGGCCGTCCCTGAGCACGTGCGCATCATTCACCTCGATCAAGATCCGTGGCAACTGGGCAAGAACTACCCGTTGGAAGTCGGCCTGATCGGCGATCCGCACGAAGGCCTGCATGAATTGGCCGGCTTGCTCGACGAATTGATGACGCCCGCGGCGGTCGAAGCGGCAAGGACGCGCGGCGCAGAGCGAGCGGAAGCGCATGCCAAAATCCGCGAGGACTTGTGGCGGCAAGCTGACCGGCAGAAAGACGCCCGTCCGGCGACGCCTCTCGCGCTGATGTCGAGCCTGGCGCGCATCCTGCCGGACAACGTGGCGGTGATTGAAGAAGCCGTCACGACAACCAACACCTACTTTGAGCGTTTGGGGTCGCTCAAGAACACGTCGGGCTATTTTGCTCATCGCGGCTGGGCGTTGGGCTGGGGACTTGGTTGCGCCTTGGGCGTCAAGCTCGCCTGGCCCGAGCGTCCGGTGTTGGCCATGCTCGGCGAAGGCGCCGCGATGTACGGCATTCAAGGCCTATGGACGGCCGCCCGATACCGCTTGCCGGTGACCTTCGTGGTTCCGAACAATGCGCAGTACCAGATCCTCAAGGTCGGAGCGCAGCAACTGGAATTGCCCGCCGCGCAATCTGGTCGCTTCGAAGCGCTCGACTTGACCGGGCCCGAAGTCGATCTGGTCAGCCTGGCGCGTTCGCTCGGCGTCGAAGCGCAGCGGGTCACAGATCCGGACGAATTGAGCCAGCGCGTGGCGGAATCGCTTTCCGGCGATGTTCCTCGTCTGTTTGACGTCCCGATTCAGCGGACGGCCCCGTCCAAGCTGAACTATTAAGGGACGGTCAAACCAACTATTTCCCTGTTGTGAATTGTCGCCAGCGCCCTGACCATGGGGACCGGGCGGCGCCGAGCCCATGAGCACTTCCGAAGCACTCAACCAGCATCCCGCTGCCGCGCCCAGACCATGGGGACCTTATGCCGCCGCCATAGCCATCCTGCTGGCGATTGGCCTGGCCTACGCGGACAGTTTTCACGGTCCCTTCCTGTTCGACGACATTCCGACGATTGTCCAGAACGAAAGCATACGCCGGCTGCGGCCGCTGAGCGAGGTGCTATCGCCGCCGGCAGCCACCACCACCGCGGGCCGGCCGCTGGTGAATCTCTCTCTGGCCGTCAACTATGCATTCGGCGGGCTGAACGTCGTCGGTTATCACGCCTTCAATCTGGTCGTTCACTTGCTGGCTTCCTTGACGCTATTCGGCTTAGCCCGGCGCTCATTGCTACTGTCCGGCCCCGAGCTGGCGGCGAGATCGACGCCGCTGGCCGCAATGATTGCGCTCATCTGGGCCATCCATCCGTTGCAAACCGAGTCCGTGACGTATGTCACGCAACGCGCCGAGTCGATGGTCGGCCTGTTCTATCTGCTCACGCTCTACACGGCGATCCGAGGCGCCGAGAGCAATCGCCCGCTGGGCTGGCACGTGGTTTCGGTCGCGTCCTGCCTGGCGGGGATGGCCTGCAAAGAGGTGATGGTTTCGGCGCCGCTGATCGTGCTGCTTTACGACCGCGTGTTTCTCTCGAAATCGTTCCAGGAGATTCGCGCCCGGCGCGGCGGCTTCTATCTGGCGCTGGCGGCGACCTGGCTGCTGCAAGGCTGGCTGGTCCTTTCAACCGGCAATCGCAGCAGCTCGGCCGGCTTCGGACTTGGAATCAGCGTCGGCGAGTACGCCGCCACCCAACTCGTCGCCATCCCTCATTATCTGTGGCTCTGCTTCTGGCCCCGCTGGCTGGTGTTCGATTACGGGGCCGAGGTGATTGTCGCCCCCTCGCGAGTCGTGCCGGGCGCGGTCGTCGTTTTGCTGCTCATCGCAGCAACGTTGCTCGCATTTCGCTTCTCGCCGCGACTGGGGTTTTTAGGCGTCTTTTTCTTCGCCGTGCTAGCTCCCAGTTCAAGCCTTGTGCCCGTGGCTACTCAAACCATGGCTGAACATCGCATGTACCTGGCACTTGCCGCCGTGGCGACGCTGTTCGTGCTGGCCGGCGACTGGCTGCTGAACAAGCTGTTGGACCGCGTTCTCGGCAGAGAAGAACGGCAACTCAGACAGATGCTTGTCACCGTGGCGGCCGGCGGCGTGATCCTGGCGCTCGGCGCACAAACCCTGCTGCGAAACCGCGATTATCGCACCCAGCTGGCCATGTGGCTCGACACCGTGCGCAAGGTCCCCGAGTTGGGCCGCGCGCATGCGGCCGCGGCAGGCGCCTTGCTTCAGGCCGGCGAAACTTCGGAAGCCATTCGCGAAGCGAGCATCGCTATCGAGCTGGATCCCGAACCGGGCGCCTTTCTCAACCGAGGCAATGCCTATTTGATGCGCGGACGCGACGCCGAAGCGCTGGCTGACTTCAATCGCTCGATCGAGCTCGAACCTGATTTCGCGCCAAGCTATTACAACCGGGGCAGCGCCTTGATACACCTGAACCGGCTCGACGAGGCCGAGGCCGATTTCACCAGGGCGATCGAATTATCGCCCGAGTTCAGCACGGCGTACCTGCAGCGCGGCGTGACTCGCTTTTACCAGCAGCGTTACGACAAGGCCGTCCAGGACTTCGACCGGACCATTGAACTCGAACCGCGGGCCGCCGACGCTTATTACAACCGGGCCCAATGCCGATTCGCTCAAGAACAGTACGAGGCGGCCATGCGAGACGTCGCCATCTGCCGCGAATTAGGCTTCAAAGCCGATCCCGATTTTCTCGAGAAGCTTGCCAAGGCCGTAGCTGAGGATCGCTGAAATCGTCGCAAGGGGGAACTGCCGGTGTCGGCTAGCTTTTTTCGACGGGCGACAAGCGGAGCGTTGGCGGGCGTGTTGCTGTTCGCCGCATTCAACGCCCTCTCTTATTTTGCGCTCTCCCCTGCGACCAAGTTGCTGGGCGGAACGAGGGACGGCGGCCGGATTGGCTTTCCCGCGATCGTCTGGGAAAGCAGCGGACGCGGCGTGGGAACCTTCCATTCCGTCGCGCTCCTGCAGAACGTTGCGGTCGGATTGGCGGCCAGCGCCGCTTTCGGAATGGTCGTGGCGTTGGCGACTCGCGGCAGAACGTCGCCTGGCTGGTCGAGCGTCGCGGAGTCACGTCGTCCCAAGGCCCTGCGGATTGCACGTCAATTCTCGTTGCGCGGGATGTTGCTGACCATCACCGCGCTGGCCGTCGTGTTGGCGCTCGGCCAGCAGAGCCAAGAGCAGACCAAGTTGCGACTATTGCTGGCGATTTACGCGCTGGGCCCCAGCCTGGTGATTGCGGTCTATGGCATCGCTCGTCGCTTCACGCCTAATACGATGGGAACAGCGACGACCTCAGTTGCGGCGCTGACCGTCAGCGCGGCGCTGGTGCTCGGCGCCGGCTCAGGCATTCGAGACATGACGCAAGTGCTGCTGGGACTGTTCGTATATTGGACTCCGCAGTGCGTCTTGCTGGCCGTCTGCTTATTAGCCTGGACCGCGTGGCGAACTCTGCATTGCACTCAGTGACCGTGATGCCGCGACGCGATTCGTTGCAGCGACGCTAGTTTGAAAGCTTGTGAAGAATCCGGTCGCCTTGGCGCGCCGACGGAATTCTCACGAATTCCGCGACCTCGGAATTGCGGGTGCTTCGCTCCTACCACTTCCATCCCGGGCGCAGCTCGGCGTTCACCACGCAGCCTTCCGGCCAGCGGCCTTGATGAAGGTCAACCAGGCACTGAGCGGCCAGCGTGCTCATGTCGCGCTGACTCTC
>DASZUP010000479.1:0-15147 GCA_035547635.1 Pirellulales bacterium | reverse complement strand
CATGCGCGGGCCTGCGCCAAGGCTTTGAAGCAGCCGCTCAGTTCGTCTTCCGAGTCATCGAGCCGAGCCAGGTTGAAGTTACAACTGGCGAGCATCAGGTAGGCGAACGGGTTTTGCGGTTCGTAGCCGGCGGCGGCTTCGAATTGCCGTTTGGCATCGGTCAGCAGTTCGTGCGATTGGCGCTCGGTCTTGGCTTCGTCTTTGCGAAAGTACAGGGCCTGCTCCAACTGCTCCATGCCGGAGAAAATGGCCCGGTGCGCTCGGCTGTTGCGGGACACGGGCGTGTAGAACTCGTTCTCCAGCTCGGGCGTCGCCCGGAGCTTGGAGAAGGTCGCCAGCACGCCGGGATCCGTATTGGGTATCTGCTCCAGTGCCCGCGCCGCGCCGCTGAGCAGCTTGGCGCCGACGGCGCCGGCCAGCGCCGTGACTCCGTCGTCGTCGGTTTTCTCGCTATTGGCGGATGACGAAGCCAGCGGACGCCCGTCGAGACCGTTGAAGATCTCGCTGCGCAGCGAAGTCAACTCGGCCGTTTGCGCCAGGCTGCCCCAGATCACGTAGTCGACGTGCAGTTCTCGCGCCAGTTGTTTCAGCGCCTCGCGGTCTGAGGCCCCGCCGGCCGCTATGCGGCGGACTTCGTCGGATTTCTCCGCCGGATTCTTGATCCGCATTTCCGGGATCAACCCGAGTTTCTGTCGCAATTCGGTCGCCACCAGCACCTCTTGCCGCTGGGGCGAGAAGGTCATCTCCGCGAGCGGCAGGTGCGGCAGCACGGCGATGGAAACTTCGCTGCCCGGCTGGTTGGAAACCGAGATCGCCGTCGTTGCCGCGGCGACGGCCGGCTGCGAGTCGAGCGAACTGCGACGCGCTTGTTCGACGTCGGCCTGCGTGATCGCGTCAATCCGAGAGTGACGCTGCCAGGCCCGCACTTTTTCAGCACGCTGCCGATAGTATTCGACGACACGGGGATCCGACAGGTTGATCAACCCGCCCTTGGTCTTCTCGGCCAGTACGCTCAGGAACTGCACGGCCAGCGGACCCTCCTGGGCCACGGTGGCTTCCAGTTGGGCTTGTATCTGGGGGTTCTGAGCTTGGAAGCCAGCCTGGCAGAGTACGCTGTTGATGGTGATATCCTTTTCCTTCGCCTCGCGGATCAAAGCGTTGTTGCCGTATTTGCGCCGCAAGCGCGGATCGGTCTGCCCTTCGTTGTAGGGCGGGGCATCGCCGCAGACGATGATCCAGCGAGTGACCTCCTCGGCGGACGACCAGTTCAACTCCAACGCCGCATGGATGCCCTCATCGACGCGCTCGGCGAAGAAAGGAGCGCCGTCTTGCGTTTTAACGCCGGCCAGCGCCTGACGGAAAGCGTCCAGGTCCGAAGTGAACTTGGGCAACATCACGCTGACGGGTCCCGCCGGCGACTCCGTATCGCGATACACGACCAGCGCATATTCGACCTTGCCCCCTTTGGAGTTGAGATTGCCGGCCAGCGTGGCGAGCGACTGCAGGGCCGATTGGATGTCTGCGGTCATGCTGTCGGTGCCGTCCAGCACGATCGCCAGTTGCATGTTCTTTTGCGCTTCCTCGATCAGGTCCGTGAAATCGACGCGGAACTGCAAGGCGCCCTTGGAGGCCTCCTGCCCCATCGTATTGAAAGCGGTTCCCAGCACGTCGCCCAGCGGCGGCGGCGCCGGCGACTTCTTTTTGCCGCGGGTCGTTTGCGCGCTCGACCAGCAAGGAACGGTCAGGAGGGCTGCCAGGGCCAAGGACCATAACCATCGAGCTTCCATCAGCCATCTCCTTCCAAAACGCCCCTTGAGTCGCCTTTCGCCTGGTCCGCAACCGACGGGCGCCGGCAGCCGCCTCGATCCTCTGAAAGTCTATTCGTTTTCCTTGACGGAATCGGACAATCGTCGCCTTTGAAGGCGGTGAAAAATGCGGCAATCTTACGATTTTACTCTAGACCTGCCCCCCGTGCGAATTATAGCTGCGCGACCAGGGCGCACAACCAACGGCACGCGGCGCCGCGGCTCGGTCGGCGAGCGCTGGCGGTCAACGATCCGCGGCCGCGCCGGCCTTGCGGGGCTTGACCGGGATGGCCACGCGGAAGCCGACGTCGTCGGCCCCTTCCGGAGCACAATTGGCCCGCATCATCGCCCGCGCCGCCGCCGGGGGATCTTTGAAGCTTCCGCCGCGGATCACGTGCCAGCGCTCCTGCACGCCCGGCGTGCTCGAATCGTCTCCGGCGCCGGGCCCATACTCGTCGCGGCACCACTCGGCCGCATTACCGAGCAACTGCTGGATTCCCAAGGGGGTCGCTCCGTCGGCCAGCGCCGACACGGGCGCCAATTGCCCCAGCGCAGAGAAGCGAAGGTTGGCGTGCCGGACGTCCAGTTCGCCTTCGCCCCACGGATAAGGTCGGCCGTCGGTTCCCCTGGCAGCACGTTCCCATTGCTGTTCGCTGGGAAGTTCGCCGTTCAGCCAGCGGCAGAACGCCGCCGCTTGCTCCCAGCTCACCATCACCGCGGGCCAATCGGCCCGCTCCTCGGCGTTGGCGGAGAAGAGGGCCCGCCAGGCCGTTCCCGCCTCGCCGTCTCCGCTCGCCTGGGCGAAGGCGTCGTAGTGGCGGTTCGTCGTTTCGACGGTCGCCAGGTAAAACGGCTCGGTAGTTTTCGCCGTCTCCTGCGGCAGCTCGCCCGTCCATTGCGAACCATCCGGAGAGCCAAACAGGAACTCGCCCGGCGGAATCAGCACGAACTCCAGCGGGGCTCCCGCCGCCTTGAGCTTTTTGCTTTCCACGCGGTCAGGCAGGTCTTCAAAATCCGGTTTGCTGCCGGCGGCAGGGACAAGATCTTCCGGCAAGCGGGCGGCGTCATCCCCCGCGGGCTCGCGAATCATCGCCAGCCGAATCCGCTGCGGCTCCTTTCCGACGGTCACCTTCACGCGCTCATCCAGCCGCTTGAAACCCGGCGACTCGGCGCGAAAATGATGCTCGCCGACGGAGAGTTCCAACTCGGCGTCGACGGGAGTCGGATCGGAGGCGTCGTCAATGAACAGTTTCGCCCCGGCCGGCGCCAGCGCCAGCTTGACCTTTCGCCGCGGCGTTTTTGGCGTGTCGTCGTGATTATCGTGCGGTATCGATTGACTCTTTAAAGCCAATGCGATTTTCTGCACGTCGGCGCCGGGCTTGACGTCGATCTTTTTCTCCAGCGGCTCGTAATCCGTCAGTTCCGCTCGCACTCGATGTTCGCCGACGGTCAACTCCAGTTCCGCACCCGACTTTGCCGCTTGGTTTGAGCCATCGACAAATAATTTCGCTTTCGCCGGAGAAACCTCAAATGCGACTTTCCGCCGCTTCGATTCCGTTTCCTTCACGACTTTCGGTTCTGGTTGCTCGCTCTTGCGCAAAACCAACGCGACGACTTGCGGTTTTTCGCCCGCTTCGATGGCGATCTTCTTGTCCAGGCTGTCGTAACCCTTCAGCGAGACCTGGATTTGATGATCTCCCACGGCTAGCGACAAGTCCGCTGGGTCGGCGACCGGTTCGTCGTCGATGATCAGCTTGGCGCCAGCCGGCTTAACGGTCAGTGCGATCTTGCGTTGCGCTTTCGGCTCGGGACGGAACAGCATGTAGGCGGTCGCCGCGATGATTAAACTGCACAGCGGGTAGAGCACCCACGGCTTTTCCAGCTTTTGATTGATCCACGCTCTGCTCAGCGGCGCCGCGCTAACGGACGGCTTGGGCGCCGCGCCGGCGGGTCGCCCTTTCGGCAAACCACTTTTTGGGAGAGCCGCTTGGGGCGCCGGCCCTTTGAACGGCGAGCCTGAAGCAGGCGGAACGACCGGCGGCGCCGGCGCGACGGCTGCCGATGCTGCGGGGACGTCGATCAGCACCAGCGGCCTTTCGGACAATTGTCGCAAGGCCTCGCCGGCGGAAGGGCAGCGAGAGGCGACCTCCTTTTCCAGCATCCGGTCGATGACCGTTGCCAGGTCCGAAGGGAGCCCCGGCACGAGCTGCGCCGCGGACGGCAAGCGTTCCGTCGGCGAAGTATGCCATCGCATCCAAGCCAGATCAGCGTCGACCGCGCCGGCCGCAACTCCCTTGAACAGCGAGTTGAACTTAGGCCCCATCAGCAACTCGAGCGCCACGAAACCCAGCGCATACAGGTCGACGGTCGGGCCGACCGGGCCGAATTCCGGCTTCAAAAGCTCGGGGGCAATGTACTTCTGGCCGTGCGTCGGACGGCGGAATTCGTTGCCTGCCATCGTCCCGACAAAATCGCTCAGCTTGACCCGGCCCTGGTCGTTGATCAGCAAGTTGCCAGGCCGGATCTGGCCGTGAACGCGTCCCTGGCCGTGCAAAAACTCCAGCGCCTCGAGCACCTGGCGGATGACGCTGCGGACCAGGTCGGCCGGAAGGGCGCCTTCCGCCGCCTTGGCGGCCAGGTTGCCCTGCATCAGCTCCATGATCATCCAGCCGCGCTGCTTGTCGATGCCATAGACGTGTACGATGTTGTCGTGCTCGAGATTGGCCAGGAACTGGGCCTCTTCGCAAAACTGCACGAGTCGGCGCGGATCCTGACGGTAGCGCTCATCCAGCTCTTTGATGGCCACGTTGCGCTTGAGCGCATAGTCGCGAGCGCGATAGACGGCGGTCATCTCGCCCCGGCCAATGACGTCCAGGAGTTCGTAATTCGAGTTGCTGTCCATGAGGTGCGTTCGTCGGGCGCTGAAGAGTCGGCGGCTCAGATTCTCCGAGGCATCCATCCTGGCGTTCGCCTCGCGTGAAATCAAGGATTTTCAGTTGACAGCCCGCGAGGCATCGATCAAGGTTCATTTGCAGTTGCCGCCCCAACCGGACATGCTGCGACGGTCGCGGATAAAAAAAGCCGCCTCGATTTCCATTCGGTTCGGACTGCGAAGACGCCGCCGTGGATCGCAACGCCATTTATCAGGAAACCTTGCGGCACTTTCTCGCGCCCATTCTCCCCTTGCTCGAGGATCCCTCGGTTTCGGAGATTCTGGTCAACGGGCACGAATCCGTTTATTTCGAGCGAGCCGGACGCTTGCAGCGGTCTGACGTCCAGTTCGCCGATCCGCAGGCCTTGATGGCGGCGGCCAAGAACATCGCGGAATTCGTCAACCGGTCGATTGGCGGAGACCGCCATAGCATGGACGGTCGCCTGCCCGACGGCTCGCGGGTGCATATCATCATCGCGCCGTCTTCGCGGCAAGGAACCTGTCTCTCGCTGCGGAAATTCCAGAAGTCGAGCTTTGACCTGGCCTCGCTCATCAGCCGCGGCAGTTTGTCGGCGGAGGCGGCGGAGTTCCTGGAGATTGCCGTCGCGCTGCACAAGAACATCGTCATTGCCGGCGGAACCGGCACGGGCAAGACCTCAATGCTCAACGCCCTGTCCACGGCCATTCCGGCTCACGAGCGGGTGATCGTCATCGAGGACAGCTCCGAACTTCAATTGCACCAGCCGCATACCGTCTACCTCGAAGCACAGCCGCCGCGGCCCGACGGCCGGGGAGAGGTGACCATTCGCGATCTGTTCGTCGACTCGCTCCGCATGCGGCCGGACCGGATTGTGGTGGGCGAAGTCCGCCGCGGCGAGGCCTTGGATTTGATTCAATCCATGATCTCCGGACACGCCGGGGCCATGACGACCGTCCATGCCAGCACGCCTCGCGACGCGGCCAGCCGGCTGGAGACGTTATGCTTGATGAGCGACGTTTCGCTGCCCGTCTACGTGGCCAGGCAGCAAGTCGCCTCGGCCGTGCACCTGGTGGTGCAGATCGCCCGCTTTCGCGACGGCTCTCGGCGCGTGCAAAATATCAGCGAAATGCAGGGATTGGATGAACAAGGCGGCTATTCGTTTCGTTCTTTATATCGTTTTCAGGCGGGTGAAGTCTCTCCCGACGGTATGCTGCAAGGGGAATTGGTTCCCACCGCCGATCGTCCGAGTTTTGCCAGCGAGCCGTTCGAGATGGGGTTCGGCGAGCGGGTTAGTTTGACCAGATCGAAGTTCGTTTGCGTTAAGGATTAAAGAGGACTGATCTTGCGTGCGTTGCGTCGCCGCGAGTGCCGCCCGCGGGACCAGCGTTCGTTCTGACGGGCGCCTCGACGACGAAAACCCGTCGAGCACACGGTTCCAAGGAAGCTGACGACTATGACTCAGGAAGACTCGATCGATCTGGCGGCACGGTTACGGGCGGGCGACCCCCTGGCGGCCGACGAGCTGTTCGATCGCTATCTGCATCGCTTGCTCGCGCTGGCGCGGAACCATCTCTCCGCCCGCTTGGGGCGCCGCATCGGTCCGGAAGACGTGGTGCAGAGCGCCTACCGAAGCTTTTTTTGCGCCGTCCGCGAACAGAGGTTTACCATCGAGAAGAGCGGAGATCTGTGGCGGTTGCTGGCGGCGGTGGCCATTAACAAGTTGCGGAGCCAGGCGGCGCGCCACTCGGCCAAAAAACGCTCATTGGTCGCGGAAGAGAGCTGTGCAGCCGCCTCCGGCGAGCAGTTTCTGCTGGCGGAAGCCGCGGCGCGCGAGCCGACGCCGATCGAAGCGGCGGCTTTGACCGAACTGGTCGAAAAGCTGATGGCGGGGCTTGAGCCGCTGCAACAGCAGATGCTCGACCTGCGACTGCAAGGGCACACCTTCGAGGAGATTGCGGAGCTGACGTCGCGGTCCGAGCGCACGGTCCGCCGCTTGATGGATCGGATCAAGCTCGAGTTGGAAGAAAGTCTCAAGGAAGACTCGGCCCTTTAGCAACGGCGAGTTGCGCGAGGAATAGCATGCCCACCGGCGCCCCTGACGATCGAGTTCTGCCGCTGGACGAACTGGACCCGATCCTCGAACGCTTCGAGCTGGCCTGGCAATCGGCGCCGTTTCCGCGGCTCGAGGACTACCTGCCAGCGGGCGATTCCGCCGCCGAATCGACGCCCGGACGAGAGCAGGTGCTGGCGGAATTGATCAAGATCGACCTGGAGTATTGTTGGCGCGGCGCCTGCTCCGGCCAAAGCGATCCTGCCGCCGTGGCGAGCGCCCCCGCTGAAGCATACAGTCGTCCGCCGCGCGGGAAGGCGACGCTGGAGCAATACTGGGCCAGCTTCCCGGAGTTGCGCTTCGCCGACGCCGCGACCGCGGAACTGGCGGCCGAAGAATATCGCGTTCGGATGCGTTGGGGAGATCGGCCCTCGCGGTCTGAATATCGGCGGCGATTCCCCCAACTCGGGGACGCCCTGGATGCCGCGTTGCAGCGCATCGATGAAGAACTTGGCGAAGCGCAGGATTCTTCCGCCGCTGTCGCTTCCGTATCGCTGCGGCGTTCTGAGGAAACCATTCCGCTGCCCTTCAACCCGGCGATGGCGGTCCAGGCAGGGCGCGCGCCCGTCTCGACCGAAGATCTGCTCTTCCTCCTGCACGAGAGCCGCCTGGTTTCCGCAGCCTCGCTGATCGAGCTGCGGTTGACGATTTCCGCGACCGCTCAACCGCCCGAGGCGCGCGAGCTAGCCCAGGACCTGGTCAGCCGCGGCTGGCTGACGGAGTACCAGGGCCAGGAGTTGCTGCAAGGCCGCTATCGGGGACTCGTCTTGGGCGAATATGCCGTCCTGGAAAAAGTGGGTCAAGGCGGCATGGGGGTCGTGTTCAAGGCAGAGCACCGGCGCATGGAGCGCCTAGTGGCCTTGAAGGTGCTCGCGCCCGAGTTCAGCACCAACCATGACGCCATCTCTCGCTTTCATCGCGAGGTGCGGGCGGCGGCCAAGTTGCTGCACCCCAATATTGTGCTGGCCCTCGACGCGGGACAGGACGGCGACATTCAATTCCTCGCCATGGAGTTCGTCTCGGGCATCGATCTCCGACGCCTGGTCCAGGAACAAGGCAAGTTGCCCGTCCGCAAGGCGCTGAAGTATTTGCTGCAAGCAGCGGAAGGCTTGGATTTTGCGCACCGCGCGGGAATAGTCCATCGAGATGTCAAACCCGCCAATCTGCTGCTGGACGTTCACGGCACGGTCAAAGTGGCGGACATGGGACTGGCCCGGCTGCATGACGAGTTGCTTCGTGGTGCGCAAGCCGCCGGCCGTCCGGAGCCGGTCGCGGCGGATCTCACGGCGGCCGGCAGCATTTTGGGTACGGTCGATTACATGGCCCCGGAGCAGATTCTCAATCCTCGCGACGTCGACCGCCGGGCCGATATTTACAGCTTGGGCTGCACCTTGCACTTCCTGCTCACCGGCCGCGCCCCGTTTGCGGGCGGTTCCGTCTCCGACAAGCTGCTAGCGCATCGCGAAGCCGAACCGCCCTCGCTGGCCGCGGCAAGGCCCGATGTTTCGCCCCGGCTCGACGCGGTTTTTCGCCGCATGCTGCAAAAGCAACCTTCCCAGCGGCCAAGCTCCGCCAGGATGTTGATTGAGGAGTTGGAAGCCTGCCTGCACGAGGCCGACTTTACCCGTCACGGATTTTCCAATGCCGAGTATTCGGGCGAAGCGGAGCCATCGACGGAGTTGCCGGCCGTTGCTCCTGCCGCCGTTACTGAATCAGGCGGTTCCGTAGCAGACGAGCTGCCGGCGCCGCGGCGCTTGTGGCAAAGTCCGATCGCGTGGACGGTCGCCATTTGCCTCGTTCTGGTCGGCGTGCGGTTTGCCAAGGTGACGCGCGCCCGGCATGCCGCTGACCGCAATTCAACCGCCTCTGCTGACAAACTCCGCGAACGCGAAGAAACGGGAGCCAATCGCGCTGCCGGCGATGCAGATGAACAGCATGACAAAGCCAAACCGTTCCTCGCGCCCGCCCCATCAAACGTCGCAGCGAACGGAGGCACGGCAGTCGCTGCCGTGGTTGCCGAGCCGATCAAGCCTCCACCGGTTGCGACGCCGACGCCCGTGCCGCCTCAAGAGCGAATCCGCAAATGGGCCTTTCTGATTGCCAGCGATTGCCGTGAAGCTGGTACAACCGACGAACCGAACCTTTGCGCCGCCGACGTACGGTTGGTTGCCGACACGCTGATTGATTCAGGCGACTTTGCCGCACAAGACGTCTGGATCAACATTGAGCGTGCGGATGAACAAGAGGGCGAGCACGGGCAACGCCTGCAAGCAGAGCTCGCCAGGCGTCTGGCAGAACCGCAAGCGGCGGATCTGGTGCTGGTCTTTTTTTCCGGATTCCGCCGACTCGACCCGACAAGCCATGAGTGGCAGCTTGACTTGCCCGGCACAAGCGGAAGCGACGAGCCGTCGGCGACGCTGTCGGTCGCTCGCTTGCAGGAACTGCTCAAGGGCTGTGCCGCGGCGAAGAAGGCGCTGGTGATCGACGTCCGTCCCATAGAACGAGCCTCTCCGCCGCTCTACAGCAAGGGCGCTGAGCCGTCGCTGGGCGTCGCGTTCGAAGGACTTGTGACCCTGTTGAGCAGCAAAGCGAGCCAGGCCTCGATGGCATGGAACCCTCGTGGCCATCGCGTCTTCGGCTATTATCTGGCGGAAGGTTTGCAGGGAGCGGCCGACTACGACCACGACGGCACGGTCGATCATCTGGAACTCTATCGGTTTTTGGCGATCAATGTTTCTACCGAAGCGGATCGACTTGGCCGCCGGCAAACGCCCGTTTTGCTCGACGACGAAAGTATCGGCGTGCTGCCGCTGATTCGAGCCGCGGCGCCCGCCGCAGACGCCCGTCTCGGGGCGGCAGGCGCCGCTGGAACGCAAAATCCGTAATCCCGTGTCCGCTTCTCCCGCCCAAAACGCTATTCCCTGTTAGGCCTCTCCAGGCGCCCTGCTTGTGAAGCGAAAATTCTTGATTTTTCCCAAACCAGATGGTAGCCTGCCTGATCGCAGTCACCCCCCTTCGGGAAAGGGGCCGTACCGCCTTTCATAAGGGAAGCCCGAATGATGCACGATGCTTTGAAACTGCCGTTCGCCGCGTTGTTGTTCCTGGCGGTTCTGTGGGTTCCGCAAGCCGTTCGCGCCCAAGACTCGGACTTTGGCGGCATCTTCGAAGGAGTCTTCGAGGGATTAATGCAGGGCGGGATGGATAATGGCTCCGACCACCACCATCATCACCATCACAACCACAATCATGGCTGGTTCGACGACGACGATGACGGCTACTACCAAGGCGGTTACGGCAACGGGCAGATGTACCCCCAGCCGGCCCCGGCGCCGCAGAAGCCGTCGCAGGCCGTCGATATCACGCCTCCCGCGAATCTGACGCCGCCCAAAAACGCCGGATTGCCGGAAGCGCGCGGCGTGAGCCTGCGGCAGATGCGAGACTTGGAACTGCAGCTCCAGGAATACATCGACGAGGCCGTCGAAACGCTCTCGCGATCGCTCGACCCTTCGGCAAACGGCCGCGATTTTGCCCAGCAATTGCTCGACGATCTCAATGGGTTGGGCGCCAACCCGCAGCTTGTCTCCGAGTTGGAACGCGAGCTTCGGGCCTCGCGCGTCGATTTGACCGAAGTCGACCGGCTGGGCCGCGACTTGGGGATGACTTCCGCATCGCTCGACCGCCTGGAATCGGGCTATCAACTGGACGGCGAGCTCGACCAGTTGAAGCGTATGATCACCGACGAGGAAGACTCAGTCCGCATCGCGCAGGCCGTCAACAGTCTGCAGCGCAAGGCCCGCCGGCGCCTGTCCCTTGCCAGCAAGGGCAGCGAAACGGTCTTCCGGCAGAAACTGGATTCGTTGAGCGAAGCCTGTTTTGCCCGCGACTTGCTCACACAGCGAAGCGGCGCGAAGACGCTCGCCTGGCCAACCGGCGAAGCGTCGGTGATCTACGACCCTCAAACCCCCGACGGCGAGGTGTCGCTGCTCAGCCAGGAATGCTTGCTGGTCGGCGCCCAAGGGCGTTTGGACCGCATGCAGGTCGGTCGCGGATACGCTTCCGCCCTGCTGGGCGTGCCGACCTACCAGGGCGAGCCCGTGCCGGACAAATCCAACGCCGCCATCCAGCAGGCCGGGATGCTGATCACCAATCCGACCACGGTCGCCTTCAAGTTTCTCATCGACGGCACGAAGTACGAACTGCCGGCGGGCTTTTCCCAGCAAATCCCGCTCAAAGCGGCGGAATTGAAGTTCCAAAACGTCCGCGGCAAGAAAGAAGGCTGGTCCAAGCTCAATTCCGGCGCGTACCAGTTCGCCTACGAGCAGCGGGACGGTTGGAAGATCTACAGCGTCAAGTACCAACTCTGGGTCGTCAACCGGAACAACAAGCGCAGCTTTACCTACCTGGTAGACAACAAGACGGCCACCGTAGCGCCCGGCGCCGAGAAGTACCACACGAGCGCCTGGCCGATCGTCGTGGCCTTCGATCGTGGAGACGGAAGCACGTGCTTGAAGCGATTCACCAGCACGGCCAAGAACGACACGGTCGTCGTCCCCGGCTTCGACGCGCAGAACAACCGTTGGGACCTGTTTCCCCAGACGGCGACGCGCGTGTCGACGGAGATCGAGTGATACGCTCCGCTGCATCGCGCAATCTTGGTAGCGGAAGGGACGCCGTTTCGACTCAGTGGATGTGTAACGACGTCAATTCGAAAGAGGCTTCGAGAAAGCGGGTCGCTATGTTCCCACGTAAGTTTCTCCTGCTACTGGCCGCGGGCCTGGCCTTATCGTGGCTGGCCGGGCCGTCGCAAAGTTTCGCCCAGAAAGGACGCGCCAAGCGCGTCATCGATCAGGAGTTCCGCCAGGGCAACCTCTCGGCGCGCGAGCGCAACCAGCTCAAACGCGAGGTCGACCGGGCCTCGCCGCGGGAAGTGCGCGACGCTCTGGAGGACTACGGATACGGCAGCGGCTATTCCCGGCCCCAGCAAGCTCCGCATGCTCATTCTCCAAATCGGCCTCAATATCCGCATTCCCACACCCACATGGGCCAGACGCCGAGTCAGGGGTACGTGACGCGGCCGAGCGCTCCCGCCGCCGCGCCGGCCCCCGTGGCGCCGCCGAACGCCGCTCCGCCCAAAGAGCTCGTCGCCCCCAAGAATGTCGTGCTTGCCATGCCGGCGCCGGCCTCGTCTTCGAGATCGAGAAAACTGCAAATCAAGCTGGCCCAATACATCGACGATACGTTGCAGGGCGTGTCGAAAGACATGCAGAACGCCGAACGAGACCACGCTTGGCGCGAGGGCTTGATCGAGCAGCTTAACGGCGAAGGCGCCAACCCGCTGGTCGTCGACGAACTGGAACGATTGCTTGGCGCTCGGAACCTCGATCTGGAAAGCGTCGACGCCTTGTTTCAGGAGCTGCGGCTCTCTGAGCAGCGGGCCGCCGACATGCGCGCCCACCTGCAGCTCGCCGCGAACGTACGGCAGTTGCAGCGGCTGTTTGACGACGGCGAAGACTCGACCAGGATTGCCCGCGTACTGCGAGACATCCAGCGCAAATCAACCTCCCTGCGCACGGCCAAGAAAGGACGCCAATCGCTTGATCTCCACAGCCTGCGGCAATCCCTCGACTCGCTCTCCGAGGCCTCGCTGCTGCAAGAGATCCTGGCGGATCGTACCAGCGGGCTTGGCGCCGACGCAGCCTGGCCCGCCGGCGAAGTGACGGTCGTCTACGATCCCGATTGCTCGCCCGGCGAAGCTTACCTGCTGGCGGAAGAAACCGTGCTGGCCGCGGCCCCGCCCGGCGAAGAATTCAGCGTCCGGCGCGGTTCCCTGGCCGTGGCGCTGGGGGCGCCCGTTTTTGCCGATGGGTCGCTTCCCGATTCCGCAACCGAAGTCGCCAAGACCGGCATTTCCATTGCCAATCCGAACACGGTGGCGTTTGGTTTCGTGCTCGACGAAAAGTCGTACTCGCTGCCGGCTAGCGCTTCACGCGAGTTCGCTTTGCCAGCGGCCAACATTCGCTTCTCCAACGTGACCGGGCGTCCGGCGCGCGTCTACTCGCTGTCTGCCGGCGCTTACCGGTTTTATTACACCAACGAGCGCGGCTGGGACCTGAGTCCGGAGACTTATCAACTGACGATCGACAACGGCGCCAACGCGCATGCGTTTCGCTGCCTGGTGGACGGCAAAGAGGTCAGCGTGCCGGCCGGCCAAAAACACGAGCATCGCGGCGGCCGTCCGGTCGTCGTCGTCTTCGATCGGGCCGACGGCGGCAAGCCGGCGAGAAAGGTGTTCGCCGCGAATGAGAACGTCGCGAAGGTCGGCGTCAGCGGCGGCAGCCGCCATTGGAATCTTTTCACGCAACAGGCGACGCCGGCTCAGGACGCCGCCGACTAGCAATCGGGGCGGGCGTTACAAGCCGTCCGACTTGCGATCCTATCCCAACAGACTCTTTGCTCCGCAGGAGAGATACAAGATGTTTCAAAGCCGATTCCCGCGTGCAGCCCTCTTGGCTGGCCTTGTTCTGTTGGCGGCGGGCGCCGCGCATGCGCAAGGCCGTTCGGCTCGCGCCCCGCGCAAGTGGGCGGTCGTGATTGGCGTGAATGAGTATCTCAAGGGCTTGCCTTCGCTGCACTACTGCGTGGCCGACGCCAGGCGGATACACCGCGAGCTAGTGGAGCATTGCGGCTACGACGAGAATCGCGTTTTGCTGCTGACCGACGATCAGCCCAAGACGGCCCAGCGCCCTTATGAAAAAGAGAATCTGCTCCGGCAGGTCGGAGACTGGCTGCTCCGCGCCGAAAAAGAGGACACGATGTTGATCTTCTTTTCCGGGCACGGGCTGGTCGACGACGCCGGCGCCGGTTACCTGGCGCCGCAGAACTGCGACCCGAACGATATGAAAGAAACGGCCTGCTCTCAGGCGGAACTGATCGCCCGGCTGAAGCGGTGCGAAGCCACCAAGAAAATGCTGATTTTGGACTGCTGCCACGCCGGCGCGGAGAAAGGCGTCGGCCACAAAGGCGCCTCCTCGCAAGACGTCGCCTCGACCTTCAAGTTCAAGGGCCTGATTACGCTGGCGAGCTGCTCCAAGGACGAGGAGTCGCACGAGTGGCAGGACAAAAAGCAAGGCTTGTTCACCTACTTCCTGACCTCGGGCCTGGCGGGCGCCGCCGACCGCGACAAGGATGGCATCGTCGACCACCTGGAACTGTATCGTTACTTGAATGACACGGTGCCCAATGCCGCCATCAAGGAATTTGGCGTGACCCAGACGCCGGTTATCAACGAAACGAGCGAAGGCATCATGGAGTTGGCGCGCAGCTCGCGAACGCCGCCTCCCCCGATTCCGCCCACGCCGCCTGTGCCCGGTTCCCCCGGGGTGACGGTCATCGAGAACTCGCTCGGCATGAAGCTGGCCCTGATCCCCGCCGGCCAGTTCGCCATGGGCTCGCGAGTCGGCGAGTACCGCGACGACGACGACGCCTCGGAAAGCCGGCTGTTGGAGCCTTCTCGCGACGTCGAGGAGAGCCCTCAGCATCGCGTGACGATTTCCAAGCCGTTCTACTTGGGCATCCATGAAGTGTCGCAGGGAGAATATCGCCGCGTCATGGGCGCCAATCCGGCCAGGTTTATCGGCGACAACCGTCCGGTCGAGCAGGTCTCGTGGGACGACGCGGTCGAATTCTGCCGCCGGTTAAGCGCCATGCCCGACGAGCAGGCTGCCGGCCGCGTTTACGAATTGCCGACCGAGGCGCAGTGGGAGTACGCCTGCCGCGCCCAGACGCTGGGCCCGTTCGCATTCGGCGAGCGGCTTCCGTCGGAGCAATTCAATTTCAACGGCAGCGAAGCGATCGGCGAGAGGGGAGCGGAATTTCGCAAATCAACCATTCCCGTCGGAGCCTCGCCGGCCAATGCTTTCGGCCTGCACGAAATGCACGGCAACGTTTGGGAGTGGTGCCGGGACGGACACCGCGACTATACGAGTCAATCGGTCACCGACCCGATCGGCATCGGCCTGGATCCGGCCGTCCGCGGCGGCAACTGGGCCGCCTACGCCCAGACGTGCCGCAGCTCCGTCCGGCGATTTTTCTCCCGCTCCACCCGTTCCGACAAGCTCGGCTTCCGCGTGCTCTGCACGACGAACTGAATCGGCGCCGTCCCTTATCGCCGCAGGCGTGCGGCAAGCGGCCCCCCGCATCGGCCTCCGCGCATATCGCCGGAGTTGTGCTGCTTGGGCGAATGCTGCTCGCACGATGGCGCGATCCAAGCGCGGCATGAATTGTGCGGTCAATGCCCGAGTCTTCCGCGCCTGGGAAGACT
>DASZUP010000478.1:0-5261 GCA_035547635.1 Pirellulales bacterium | reverse complement strand
GCGCCTGGTTGGACGCGGCGCAGCGGCTCGGCGCCCTGTTGCAGGCTCGCATCCGCCAGCGCGGCAGGCCGATGGGGCGGCCCTTTGCCCTGGGCGTCGACGCGAGCGAAGGCGGCGGCGACAAGTCGGCCTGGTGCGTGTGGGGGCGGTTTGGCGTCGTCGAGATCGTCGCCAAAGAAACGCCGAACACGACCGAGATCGCCGGCACGACCTTGGCCCTGATGCGCCGCTATCGCATCAAGCCCTGGTACGTGGCCTTCGATGCCGGCGGCGGCGGCAAGCAGATCGCCGACCAGTTGCGCGAGCGCGGCTACGACGAGATTATGGACGTCGACTTCGGCGGCAGGGCGAACGATTCGCGGAAATACATGAACTGTCGCGCCGAACTCTATGGCGAGCTGCGCGAAGCGATGCAGCCGAGCTTAGGGCAACGCCAGCAGATTGTCGGGCGCATCGGCCGCATGCTGAGCCTCGGCGCGGCGAAGTGGAGCCATTCGAAGCTGTGGTGCGCATCGCTTCCGCCCGACGGCGCCGAACTTCGCGAAGACCTGGCCGTATTGCCGTTGCTGCGAGACGGCGAGGGCCGACTCAGAATGGCGCCCAAGAACAGGCCGCCCAGGGCCGCCAGCGCGCGCAGCGAGAAATGTTTGCGAGATTTGCTCGGCCGTTCGCCGGATCAGGGCGACGCCGCCGTGCTGGCCTATTTTGCCTGGCAGCGAGGCGGGCAATACGAGGCGCTTGCCGAATACGACGGCCCGCTCGTGTATCGCTAACCCGGATTGCGCACCGAACGGTCGAGACGAAGCGTGAACATAACGATGGCAGTCAATTGCAGGAAAACACACCAACCCGAAGCGCGAGCGAGGGCTTTCGACGCGACCACCCTATCATTCCCTCGCTTGCGCTTCGGGTTGGTGTCGGCCGTGCGCAAGCCGGGCTAACGGATAGCGTGTCGAACCACAGCCAAGCCAGCGATGGGATATAACGCCGCCATAACCCAGGAGACCAGGCCGATGTACGCTTCTCTTCGTCATGCTTTCGCCGCGTTCTGTTCGCAACAAGTCGCCGACTTGACCACGGAGCTCGGTTCGCTCCGCAACCAGCTCTGCTCGCTGCGGAAATCACGCGACGAGTGGCGACGGGAATGTCAGCATGCCAGCGCGCGACTGGCCCTTGCGGAAAGAGCGCATCAGACGGCTGCCGCCAACGTCGCTGCCACGGAAGAGGAACTTGCGCTCTCCCAATCTGCGGAGCGCACCGCGACCGAGCAACTGCGGGCGGTCGAAGCCCGTGCGGCGAGCCAGGAGGCTGAGCTCGAACGCCTGCGCGGCGAAGTGCGGCAGGCGCAACACGAGTTGGACGTGTCGAACAAGCAGCTCGAGTTGGCTTGCAAGGAAAACGAGTTGTTGGCCAAGATCCATCAAGGCGATCTCGCCCGGCGCGAGCGCGAACTGGCGATCGAGAAGCGCGGCAAGACCGACGCCGAGTTGGCCTCGCAGATGACCATGTTCGAGGCGGGCGAGGCTGGGGCCGTCGCCAACGCGACTATGTAGCGGAATTCGTGAGAATTCCGGACACGCTGCACAGTTTTCCAAATGCCTGTGCCATCGTGGCGTCGATAGCGCCTCGCGGAATCTTCACACGCTTCCGCTACTGTTGCGAAATCACGGCCGTGCATTTAGCGTTTACGAGTTATCTTCCGTCGAGACGTCCGCCGGCGCCGGGTTGTCGGATTGCTTCATCCGCACCATCAGCCACTGCTCGGTCTTATCCTGGCCGCGGTGCACGAGCGCCGGCGCCTCGTCCTGGGTCAGGTTGTAGATGCCGGTGTCGTAGACGGTTTGTTTGTCGTCCCCGACGGTCCAGGCGACTCGCTGCTTCGTCTTATCGACCGAGCCTTGCACGACTCCGACGAACGACTGGTCAGGTTTGAGGCAGTTGCCGCGAACCACGCCCGACTTGTTCACGGCCAGTTGAAAGATGAGCGACGGCTGTTTGGCATCGGCTTGGACGAAGCTGAACACGCCGAGCGACAGCCAGTTCTTGTCGTCGGGATCCGCCGTGGCGCCGGCGTTTGCCAGCGTACTGGCTTGGTCGTAATAGTCGGCGGTCGTACCCGCCATTTGCCCGTCGTAATAGACGTTGCCGTCGTTGTAGGTGATGTTGTTGCCGTAGTCATAGTAGTAAGGCGCGGCGCCGGCGTAGCCGAACCAGGCGCCCATCATGGGCCAACTCGCCCAGCCCCATGCCCCCGCAGCCAATCCGGCGCCGTACCAGGCCCCGGGCCGCCAGTAGCCGGGATATCTTCCATACCAGCCGCTGCCGAACCAGCCGTATCCGCCGAATCCGCGTCGCACGTCCCAGCCGAGGGCGCGGTTTTCAGCCGGAGAGAAGCGACGAAAGCCGCCGGCGCCCACGGCCCCGCGACCGGCAGCTCCGATACCCGGCGCCAGGCCCCTTAGGCCTTGCGCTCCGCCGGCCGCGTGCAGGCCGGCATCCGTCGGCAAACCCAAAAAGTTATTCAACTGGCGGTTGCCCGCCGCTCCGCCGCTCAAACCGCGATAAGCTCCGAAGTCGCGTCCGGCGCCCACGCCGCCAAGGCCGCCTGCGCCACCGAAGCCGCCTGCGCCGCCAAAGCCGCCTGCGCCGCCAAAGCCGCCTCGACCGAACCCGCCTTCTCCGGCGAAACCACCCCCGGGCATGCCGCCCCCGCCGCCAAAGCCGCCAGCACCCGAAAATCCACCGCCCGGATGGAAGCCGCCGCCGCCAGGAAACCCGCCGCCCGGATGAAAGCCTCCGCCGCCGGGAAAACCTCCGCCGTGAAACCCGCCGCCGGGCATGCCGCCGCCATGGAAGCCTCCGCCACCGTGAAAGCCTCCGCCGCCGCCATGAAAACCGCCGCCGCCACGCGCCAAGACGTCGCTCTCAAGGGCGATCAACACAAGCAACGCCGCGCTGCAACGTTTAAATAAGGCCATGACCAGGTCCTTTGACAATTATTCAGTGGAGTTTGGGGGGAAGGCGCTCTAGTCGCGAGACGGTTGCGAGTCCGGCTGCTTGGCGCCGATAACCCGCTCGAGCACGACCTCTTCGGTATCCGCAAGCGGCTGGCCGCCGGCGACGCGGTCGACCGATTGCCAGCCCAGGATGTTGTCGTCGACCAGGCGAAGCAATTCCGTCGACGAGCTGAGGGCGCCGTCGGCGAGCACGCCTTCCGATTCGATCACCCAACCGCCCTCGACGGCCGTCCAGGCGCCTTGTCCATGGCCGCCGGTGGAATCAAACGTCCAGGAACGGATCCTTTGGGCGGCTGGGTCCCAGCCGATGATCTGCGTACCCGAGACGACGGCCGCATCTTTCTTCTTGACGGTATAGGTGCGTTCCAGAAAACGGCCCGCGGCGATCCATCGGCAATGCGTATGCACGGTCGCTTCGTCCCGATGGGCGACCCAGTCGCCGACGAAATGTTCGAGCGCCTTGAGGGCCTCGTTGGACGAAGCTTCGACAGGCATGTCGCGAACGGCCGACAGCAGCCACTTGCCTTGATCTTTGGAGTGTACGGCCGCGTATCGGCTCGCCGAGATGGCATGACCTTCTTCGGAGATCAGCGCGGCCGAGCCGTCCTCCATCGCCACGTTGGGTCCGAGCAGCCGGATCGAAGCGATATCGATCTTCATTTTCAGGCCCGGCCGTTGCTGAAACAGCGCGGCGTACTTCTTCTCAATCGCTTCGCGTCCCTGGCTGAGCGTTCCGTTTTCGTCGACGTAATCGCCTTGCGGCGTCCAGAGAGCGGCCAACGCCTTGGCATCGCCTGCGTCGAAGGCTTGCTCGAAGGCAGCGGCAGTCGCGCGGATGGCCTTCACCTCGGCCGAATCCGTCGATGAAGCGTCGCGACGAGCTGCGGCCTTCGGCTGCGTTTCTTGCGCCAGCAAAGTCGCCGCCGCCAGGCTTGCTGCGACCAGTCCGAGGGGGAACGCCAACCTTCGCATGACCTGCACTCCTTGTTTACTTCTCAGAGAGAACGGTCCGTTGCGGGAATCTCGCCAGCCAGGCAGGCTGGCGGCGGTTTCCGACGGAAACGGTGATCGATCGCGCCGGCAAACGGAGAAAACAAGCCCTGGAAGTGCTCTGTCCGCGTGCCGCCATGGCCAAGGACTCCTGGTGGGGTCCGCGATGAATTCTAGGACATTTTATGGGTTGTCTGGATGGTATTGCGCTTAAATTTTCGCCAGCCGGCAAAATGATTGGAATCGCTTGATCTTAAGGTTAAGATCGGTGATACCGTCTGGTTACGGTGAAGGTTCCGACGGGGTCAGCATTTCGCCTTGGGAAGAGCGCGCCAAAGATCGGTGCGCCAGGGTTCGGAGACGCCGCACATGCGTTATGACGTGATCATTGTCGGTTCTGGTCCTGCGGGTTCGTCCACCGCTTTACACCTGGCTCGCCTTGCTCCCCAACTGGCGCGGCGCACGTTGGTGATCGAACGCGACCGTCACCCCCGTCACAAGCTTTGCGGCGGGGCTTGCACGCCCGACGTCTACGCCTGCTTGGAAAAGCTCGGACTCAATGCCAGCGAGGTTCCGCAGAGAAAGGTCGACTGGGCCCATCTGCAATACCAGGGCCGCGGCTTTCGCATGCGGTTCTTCGCCGACCACTCGTTCCGCGTGGTCCGCCGCGATGAATTCGACGGCTGGCTGGCTCGCAACGTCCGCGAGTCCGGCGTGGAATTAATGGAAGAGACGCGCGTGCTGGCCGTGCGGCGCGTCGACGAGGGCGTCGAGGTCGAGACGAACCGGGGAACTTTCTCCGCTGCGGTCGTGGTTGGCGCCGACGGGGCCAGCAGCCTGGTGCGGCGGACCGTTTGCGAAGGCGCTCGTTCATCGCACGTCGCTCGGCTCGTCGAAGTGCTGACGCCTTCCGAGCCGCACGATCCCAACCAGGCGATCGAATCGGGAGATGCCCTGCTGGAATTCGATTGCGTGCCGCGCGGCGTTCAAGGCTATGCCTGGAGCTTTCCGACTCAGCTCTACGGCACGCCGATGCGGAACTGGGGCGTCTACGATAGCCGCGTGCTGCCCAAGCGGCCCGTAGGCGGGTCGCTGCGCTCGGTGATTTCCGAATGGCTGTCCCGCAAGGGGTACCGGCTGGACGAGTTCGACCTCGAAGGCCATCCGATTCGGCTATTCGATCGGCGAGATCGATTCTCGTCGTCTCATCTGCTGCTGGTCGGCGATGCGGCGGGCGTCGATGCGGTGTTCGGC
>DASZUP010000477.1:0-7012 GCA_035547635.1 Pirellulales bacterium | reverse complement strand
GGGCAGGCCCTGGTCTTTGGCAAAGAGTCTTCGGACGTCACGAAGAACGAGCGGATCGGGTACTTGCCTGAAGAATCGTACCTGTATCGCTTCCTTAACGCCGAAGAGACGCTCGACTTCTACGGCCGGCTGTTCGATATGCCCGCCTCGGTCCGTCGGCAGCGGAGCGCGGAGCTGATCAGCATGGTCAAGCTCGACTGGGCGAAACGCCGCCAGTTGAAGGAGTATTCCAAGGGCATGACTCGCCGCATCGGCCTGGCCCAGGCGTTGATCAATGACCCCGAACTGATCGTGCTCGACGAGCCGACCACCGGTCTGGATCCGATCGGCTGCCGCGAGATGAAAGACCTGATCCTGAAGTTGCGAGACCAGGGCAAGACGGTCCTGATGTGCAGTCACTTGCTGGCCGACGTGCAGGACGTGTGCGACCGCATCGCAATCTTGCACCAGGGCGAGTTGAAGGAACTGGGCCGGGTCGACAGTCTGCTCAAGGTTCGCGACATCACGGAAATCCGCACGTCGGCCTTGAGCGACGCGGCGAAAGCAGAAATCAAGGCGGTGATCGAGCGGCACCAAGGACAACTGCTGATGATGGACAATCCGACCACGACGTTGGAGGAATTGTTCTTGAACATCGTCCGAGACAGCGAAGCGCGACCGGGCCGCCGCGCCCGCGAAAGCTGATTCGGCATCGCGCCGCGGCGTCGGCTGTTGCCTGCGACGTCGGCCGGTCTCAATTCCTTGCCGGGGGCGTTCGCTTCGCTCGGCGCCCAAGCAGACAGCGTAAATCATCCTATTTCTTCTCGGTCCGGTTCTGGCATGGTCCTCGAAACACAATATCCTCCGTTTCTCGAATGGCTTTTTCTCTGGTCAGGTTCAACGCCCGGCGCGCTTTGGATCTGGCTGGCCGGCGTCGGCGCCGTGGCGCTGGGCGCCCTGATTTTCAGCTTCATCGCGCTTACCGCGCGGTATGGCCCGCACAAGGCGGGCGACGTGATCTACAAGGTGCTGGCGTCGAGCGTGAATGACATCTTTTGCATTTCTCCGCGGCGCGTGTTCGCCCTGGCCAGGCTGGCCGTGCAAGAGTCGATTCGCCGGCGCGTGCTGGTCGGGTTCGGCGTGTTCGTCGTCATCCTGGCGTTCGCCGGCTGGTTTCTCGATCCCGGCAAGACCGACCCCGCCAAGCTGTACTTGAGCTTCGTGCTCACCTCGACTTCTTACCTGGTGTTGCTGCTGGCGCTGTTGCTCAGCGCCTTCAGCCTGCCGGCCGATATTCAGAACCGCACGATCTACACGATCGTCACCAAGCCTGTGCGCCCGAGCGAGGTGGTGCTGGGCCGCACGTTGGGTTTTTCCGCCATCGGCACGGCGCTGCTGTTCTTGATGGGCGTCGGCAGCTACGGGTTTGTCTCGCGAACGCTCGACCATACGCACGAGCTGACCGAGGAAGACCTGCTGCCGATGGAGCCGATGGAAGTGGCGGCCGACGAAGGGGGCGAGGCGGGCAAGCAGGGGCGCACCGGCTTTACGACCGGGCATCGCCACGAGGTCCAGCTCGACGCCGACGGGAATGGCGAAACCAAGCCGGCCCAAAATCACACCCACCGCGTGACCGCCGTCCAGCGCGACGGCCGGACCGAGTACGTCGTCGGGCCGCCGCTGGGCCAACTCAAAGCCCGCGTGCCGGTCTACGGCAAGTTGTCCTTCAAGGACCGCAGCGGCAATCCGACGGACAAGGGCATCAACGTCGGCAACGAATGGACCTACCGCAGCTATATCGAAGGCGCCACGCAGGCCGCGGCCACCTGGCGTTTCAACAATCTGCGGAAACAGGACTTTCCCGACGGCATGACCTTGGAAATGACGATCCGCGTGTTCCGCACCTACAAGGGCGACATCAACCGCGGCATCGGCGGGACGATTACGCTCAAGAATCCGAACAAGCCGGAAGTCAAGCACGTGCTGAAGAACTTCGTCGCCAACGAATTCAGCGTCGATCGGCACGTGATTCCGCTGAAGCTGACCACCGAAGACAACCGGACCATCGACGTGTTCGAGAACCTGGTGGACGACGGCGAGCTGGACATCGAGCTGACGTGCCTCGACGCTTCGCAGTTTTTCGGCATGGCTCAGCCGGACGTTTATCTGTTGAAGCGAGAAGGCTCTCCCTGGCTCAACTTCGCCAAGGGCTACGTCGGCATCTGGCTGCAGATGGTGTTGATCACGACGTTCGGCGTGATGTGGAGCACGTTCCTCAACGGGGCGGTCGCCATGCTGGCCACTATCGCCACGATGATCGGCGGGTTCTTCGTGCAGTTTCTCACCCGGCTGTCGCTGAACCAGGAGTACGGCGGCGGCACGTTCGAGTCGCTGATCCGCATCGTCAAGCAAGACAACGTCATGACTCCGCTGGAAGAGACGTATACCAACACGGTCGCCATGTGGCTCGACAAGATCGAGCGCGTGCCGCTGTGGGTCGTGGCTCATCTGCTGCCCGATCTGCCCGCGATGAGCGACGTGAACTACGTGTCCAGCGGATTTGACATCTCTCCCGACCTGCTGTTGATTCACATCACGACGGCCTTGGGCTATGTCGTGCCCGTGCTGATAGCCGGCTTCCTGTTTTTCAAAGTGCGCGAGGTGGCGAAATGAACCGGCGATCGCTGATTCGAAAGCTCACGTATTTGTCGTTGATCGTGATTCTGCTGCTGCCGTTGTCTTACTACAGCCAGCCGGCGACGGTGGCGGTGGGCAACGAAAAGGCCCGGGCGGGCGGCCGCTTGGCGCAACTCAGGGATCAATTCCAGCTTGGCCAGGCCAACCTGGGCGAGATCGATCCGGCGGGCGAAACGATCAAGCTGGCCACGCTCGGTTTGCGCGGCGTGGCGGCCAATATTCTCTGGGAAAAGGCCAACGAGGCCAAAAAGACCGAAGACTGGACCGGACTGCAGGCGACGCTCGACCAACTCGCCAAGCTGCAGCCCAACTACATCAGCGTCTGGCGGTTTCAGGCCTGGAACGTTTCTTACAACATCTCGGTCGAGTGGGACGACTACCACGACCGTTACTTCTGGGTGAAGGAAGGCATCAAGTTTCTCCGCCGAGGCTCCCGCTACAACCAGATGGAGCCGCGGCTGGTCTTCGACACCGGCTGGTTCACGGGCAACAAGATCGGCGTCGCGGATGAACGCGTGCAGTTCCGCCGCCTGTTCCGCGAAGACGACGATCCGGAATTTCCCAACCACCGCTCGCGGCCGCAAAACCGCCGCGACAACTGGCTGGTGGGGCAGGAATTCTTCGAGCAGGCGGTGTCGCTGGTCGACGACCGCGGCGCGTCCATCCGCTCCATGAATCCGCTGACGTTCTTCAATCAGCCCGGCATGTCGCAGATCAATTACGCGCACGGACTCGAAGAAGACGGCACGTTCGAGGAGAAGGCCAAAGTCGCCTGGCAGGAAGCCAATCGTCGTTGGACCGATTTCGGCAACCGCGAGTTGAATACGACCGACGGCTTCACAATTCGTCTCAACGACTTGGATCTGACCCGCGGGAAAGTCCAGGACGCCGTGGCCAAACTGGACGCTCTGGCGCCTGAGGCGAGAAACAAAATCCGCGAAGAAAAGAAGGCCAAGCTGCCTGAAGCGGACCGGAAGGTGTTGGCCACTCCGGTGGAAACCCGCAGCATGCAGGAGGCCCGCCAGGCGTATGACGCCGAAATGAAGCTGTTCGTCACGCACCAGGAGGTGGCCGATCGGGTCAAAGGCGAGAAAGCCGACGAGGCCAAAAAACTGGCCGAGGAGATCCTGTACCTGGACGGCATGGCGCGCGCCATCGATCGCGACCGCGGCACGATCAACTTCACCTACTGGCAAACCCGCTGCCGGATGGAAGAGACCGACTCGGCCCTGGAAGGCCGGCGATTGCTCTATCAGGCCAAGCAGTTGTACGACGACGCCGCCTTGCCGGAAGCCCGCGAGGCTTATGAACGCGGTTTTGCCGAGTGGCGGAAGACGTTCAAGGCCTTCCCGGATATGATCGAAGACGGCATCGGTTCGGACGACCTGGTGGACTCGATCAAGGGCTATGCCGAGACGTTGAAAAAGCTCGACGAGCCATTCCCCGAAGACTTTATCCTGAAGGACGTGCTGGTCGGTTACCGGAAGCGGAACCCTGCAACGCCGCTGCCGGGCATGCCGGCGCCGGACATTCAGCCGCCGCCGACTCCAGGGCATTAAAGCCCGGCTGGGCGGCGAAAGATGACGGTTTGAGACGGCGGCAAGCCCCCCCTGAATCCAGGCGGCGAATCCAGGCGGCATGCGGCGCAAATGCGAGAGGCTCTCGTTTCGCTGAATTGTTTGGATTAAGATAAAGCTTCGCTCGCCGGTTCCGCTCGCCGGTCCCGCTCGACTTGGGGTCGCGCGTCGGCCAGTCGGACGCGCAACAGGAACGACCGCACGATGCACCCCACGATGCTTTGCCACGGACATTCTTCGCTCCGGCTGTTCGCCGTTGTGCTCTTGCTGGGCGGGATACTGCTGCCATCGCTGGCGCTATCGGAAATTCGGGCCCAAGACCCCGCCGCGCCGGCCGTTCCTCCGCCACCGGGCGCCGCTCCGGCTGGCATGCCCCCGGACGCGGCGATGCCGATGCCCGGGGCGGAAGGCATGCCGCCTGCAGCAGGGATGCCGGGGCAGCAAGCCGTGCCTGGCCAGGCGGCAGCGCCCGCTCCGGCGCCCGCGCCCGCCGCTTTATCGCCCCAGGATGCCGCCAAGACGTTTCTGATTTCCAGCAGCGGCGGGATGCCGTGGCAAATCGGCGCCATGTTCACCGCTTTCTGGGTGCTGATGGCGGCGGAAATTGCCATCCTTTCCAAACATTCCAAGCGTTTGGATAAGCCGAAAAAGCGGCAGAACGTGGAAGCGGAGTAACGCTGGGCCGGGAAGTCGGTTCGCGAGCCAGGCGGCGATGAAATCTGCGGATGCCGGCTTAACAAACAAAGGCAGTCGGCAAACAAAACCTTGTCCGAGTTACAGCAGTAAACGGGAGAGACGGCGAGATGGACGGCTGGAGCACCATGATTATGATCCATTGGATCGGCCTGGCGTTCGTTTCCCTGTGGATTCTGGGCACGACTCGCAAGGAAGGCGTGTGGGGCAACGCCCTGTTGTTCTTCAACTGGTTCATTGCCTTCTTCGCCACCTGGCTGTTTTGGGAGCCGGCTCTCAAAGGCATTCTGTCGCTCGCCCAACCCGCTCCCGACGGCCAGCTCATCGTGCTGGGCATTGGGATGGTGGTGATCTGGGTTTTGTTTCTGGTGTTCCTGGGCGTGCTGAAAACGGCCACCGACGCACTCTCCAAGGTGAAGGTGGCCTTTCATCCCTTGTTTGACAGCATCGGCGCCGTGGTTTGCATCGGACTGATCATCGGCGGAATCTATTACAGCATCCTGCCGATGAAGGCGCTGCTGGAGCTTGGCAAGTCCGTGGCGCCGCAAACGGAGTCGAAATAAAAGACGCCCGGCTTTATTCCTTCAGGACCCGCATCAATTCGGGCAGCGAAGTGACTCCGGTCACGACGAGCAGCACGCCTTCTTCTTGCAGCACGCGCATGCCCGCTTTGCGGGCGGCCTGACGCAGGGCGTTCAGTTGCGGAGTCTTTTTCAGGGCGGCCCGCACCTCGTCGGTCACGATCAGCGTTTCGAAGATGCCGGTCCGTCCGTAATAGCCGATGCCGCGGCACTGTTCGCATGGTTCTTGCGGCTTCTCCGGATCGGGAGTGGGCGGGCGATACAGGGCTTCCACCCGTCCCGGCGGAATGCCAAGCTGCTGCAGCAACTGGGGCGGCGGCGGGTACGCTTCCTTGCACTTATCGCACAGCTTGCGCACCATCCGCTGATTGATCACGACTTTGACGGCCGAGGCCAGTTGATCCAGGGGCATTTTCAGTTGCGCCACCCGCAGCAGCGCTTCACACGCCTCTTTGGCCCGCGTCGTGGTGATCACGGTACGGTCGCCGACGGCCTGCTCGCAAAGCAGCCGGGCCGATTCGGCGTCTTTCATGTCGGGAACGACGATCACGTCCGGATACTCGCGCAGCAGTTTGGGCAGCACCGTCGCCGGAGTCTGGCCGGCCGCGCCGTCGAACGTGTGGCCGACGACGTTCTCCACTTCCAGTTCCTTGGCGGCGGAGTCCTCGATGGAAATGAAACCGCGCGTATAGCGGTCCATGCAGCCGAGAATTGCATGAAATACGCAGGTCAGGCCGCCGCCATTGGGCGGGGCGGAGACGATGATCAGGCCGTTTTTTGTTTCCAGCACGGGTTTGAGCTCGTCCAGCATTTTTTGCCGCATGCCCAGATCGAGCGGCCGCTTGGACTTCACGTCCGGATCTTCGAACTGCAGCAAGACTCGCTCGCCGGTCTGAGTTCCCTGGCTGGTCAGGCGGCAGGCGCGTTTCTGTTTTTCGAACTCCGCCCCGAAAACTCCGCTCTGGCGGTTCCGGCGGTCGTTGGCGTTCAGGGCGGAGATCGTCTTCAGCACCGCCAGCATCATGTCGCCCGGTTCGCGTTCCATCGCCTCGCCCGGATGCCAGACGCCGTCGACCTGGAAGCGTACCGCGACGGAAGTCTGGGTGTAATCGAGCATGACGGCCAGGGCCTGGTTGTTAAAAGCCTCGGCCAGCATTTCTCGAGCGGTCAAATAGCCGGGCGATTGCCGCGCCGTCAGCAAATTGACGTTGTCATCTCGCTCCGTGGCGCCGCCCCGCGCAGAGAGTTTGACGGGCGGACCGATCTCGTCGATCCCCTTCTCCTCGGCGTTGACCTTCATGCCGAGCTGTTGCAGCCTGGTCAGAAACCAGAATCTGAGGTGTTTCTTGGTGAACACCCGATCGTCCATTTCCACCTGGCCATTGCGATTCACCACGTAGACGACAAACGGCACGAAGTAGGCCAGGCAGAGCAGCGGGTATCCGATCCAGAAGAAGATGGCGAGGTCCGCCAGCCAGACCAGCG
>DASZUP010000476.1:0-7069 GCA_035547635.1 Pirellulales bacterium | reverse complement strand
AAAGCCGGGGGCGACGGCGTTGACGGTGATCTTGCGACCGGCCAGCTCGCGGGCCACGGTGCGAGTCATGCCGATCAGGCCGGCCTTTGAGGCGGAATAATTGGCCTGCCCCGGGTTGCCCATCAGCCCGGAGACGCTGGCGATATTGATGATCCGCCCATAGCGTGCCTGCAGCATCGGCCGCGTTACGGCCCGGGTGAACAGGAAGGCGCCGCGCAGGTTAGTGTTGATCACGTCGTCCCACTGGTCGTCCTGCATGCGGGGAATCAATGTGTCGCGAGTGATGCCGGCATTATTGACCAGGATGTCGAGCTTGCCCCATTTCTCCTCCACGGCGTCGACGACCTTCTGCACGCTGTCGCCGCTGGTCACGTCGCACTCGAAGCATTCGGCGGTTCCGCCTGCCGCGGCGATCTCCTGGCTCGTTTGCTCGAGTTTTTCCCGGTTGCGCGCCACACACGCCACCTTGGCGCCGGCCTTTCCCAGCGCGACGGCAATCGCCCGCCCCAGGCCACGCGAGGCGCCAGTGACCAGGGCGACTTGCCCGGTCAGGTCCACGTTCAATCGGCCGTTCGACTCTTCCGCCATAAATCAACCCTTTCTCGTCTTTGCTATCCCATTACGCCTTCGCAGGCGGCTTTGCGGTCGATACGCTTCAGCAATCCGCGCAGCACGCGCCCGGGACCCACTTCATAAAACTGATCGAACCCTTGGGATAGCAAGTACCGCAGGGAATCTTCCCAGCGGACCGGCGATACGACCTGCTTGACCAGGAGCCGCCGGATTTCCTCGGGATCGTCATGGGGAACTGCATCCACGTTGGAGACGACGGGAATGCGGGGCTTGGAGAGCGAAACTTTCTCTAGCGCCGCGGACAGCCTGGCGACTGCGGGCTCCATGATCGGCGTGTGAAAGGCGCCCGCCACGGCCAGGGGGATCGCCTTCATGGCGCCGGCGCTTTCCGCCATCTCGGCGGCGCGCTGGCAAGCGCCCTTATGGCCGGAGATTGCCAGATTGCCAGGGCACAGAAAGTTGGCAAGCTGCAGGATCTCTTCGCCGCGAGCCTGGTCGCACAAGGCCTCAACCTTGCTCTGTTCCAGGCCCAAAATGCTGACCATGCCGCTGGGCGTGGCGTCGGCGGCATCTTGCATCGCCTGGCCGCGTTGTTGCACGAGCCGCAAGCCTGACTCGAAATCGAGCACGCCGGCAAACACCAGCGCCGTGTATTCTCCCAGGCTCAATCCGGCGGCTGCCTGACAGCCGTCCACCACCTCGGGAGACTGCTGGCGCAACTGCTCGAGCGCCGCCAGGCTGGTGACGAACAGGGCCGGCTGGCTGTGGACGGTCGAATCGAGCTCTTCCGCCGGCCCTTCGAAGCAGAGTTTCGCCAGGTCGTACCCGAGAATTTCGCCGGCCTGATCGAAGAGTTGGCGGGCAGCCGGCAGTGCGTCGGCCAATTCACGGCCCATGCCAACCGTCTGGGCTCCTTGACCGGGAAAGAGAAAAGCGGTCTTGGTCACCGGAATCGGCTCCTTCCCGGCAAAGCGCTGAAGCGCGTTGCTTACTCAGAGGCTTCGACCACGATCCGCCCCATGTAGTAGCCGCAATTAGGGCAAACTACGTGGGCCGGCCGGGCCGTGCTGCATTGCGGGCAGTAAAGCAACTGCTTAGGAGTCTTGTGGTCGTGGGCTCGGCGGCTGCCGGTCCGGGCGTTGGAGTGCTTGCGCTTGGGTACGGCCATGATCGAGGACTTTCACGGAAAGCCGGCGGATACCCGCCAGCCATCGGTTTGCTCATAAATGGAAACCATCGATCCTAGGAACCCGCCCGACAGCTGTCAAGCGGGGATCTCAGGCCCATTTAACCGCGTCGAGCGAGAGCGGCAGCGCTGCAAACCTCAATTCAATGAGTCGAGTTCCACCGCCTCCAGGGGGCTGCGAGCGGCGGCCTGGGCCGCCAGCTTTTTCAGCGCCCATACCACGCCGACCGTGTACAGGGCACAGGCGGCGAGTAGCGGATAGATTAATCGCGGAAAGACGCTCAAGATGCCGTCAGCCAGATAAGCTTGCGCCCAGCATAAGGGCGCCATCCCGCACAGCGTGCCCAGCATGACCTTCCAAACCGGCATGCGCGTTGCCCCGGCGGCGTACGAGACCAGGTCGGATGAAGTCAGCGGGTTGACTCGCAACAGGAAGATGACCCACACGCCGCTGCGGACCAATTGCGATTCATAGGCTTGCAGCGAATCTCGCTGCAGGAAGCGTTCCAGGTAGGGGCGTCCCAGGAATCGCATCAACTGGCAGGCGATGCCCGCGCCAAGCACGTTGCCCGCGAGCGAGAGCAATCCGCCCCAAAAGCCGCCGAACACGACGCCGCCAGGGGCGTAGAGCATCAACCCGGGCAGCGGCGCCAGCACGACCTCGGCTGTGACCATCGCCAGATACACGAGCGGCGCAGCCGCCCCGAACGATTCAAAGAACTGTTGCAGCAGCGCGACCTTGTCGGCCGCCGAAAGATCGCCGCTAAGCAGCGTGAATACAATTCCATGCGAGGCGTACGACCACGCCGTCGCCAGGCCCATCAGTGAAACGGCCATCACGGTCGCCAGGCGGGCGACGCCGGGCCGCCGCAGAACATGCACAAGGATGCGCACGGCAATTGCCTTATTCTTGCTGGGAAGCAGGTGGTGGGCTTTCGGCGGCGGCTTTCGCGTTTTCTCGCCAGACTCGCAGCACGTTGCCGCCCAGGATTTTCTGGATCGTCTCGTCGGAATGTCCGCGCTGCACCATGCCTACCGTGAACAGCGGCCAGTTCGTCCATGCCAGGCTTTGGGTCGCTTGCGGCGTGGCGCGATAGTCGTCAGCCGGCCAGAGATGTTCCCAGCGCGGCCCCACGGCCGACAATGCCGAACGGCCGTCGGCCCGCTTGGGGACTTTGGCGCGCTCGGCCGCTTCATTTCGAGACGTGTAGGAGATGTCAGGACCGATCGCGACATGGTCGGCGCCGAACTTCTTGACGGCGTAATCAATGTGGTCGAGGAAGGCCGCGATATCGCCGGGGCCGCCGAGAAACCGCGGAATGGAACAAATGCCGATCAATCCGCCGGTGTCGCAAATGGCCCGGATCGTGTCGTCCGGCTTGCCGCGAAAATGCTTATACAAGCCGGCGCAGGTGGTGTGGCTGGCGACCATCGGCCTGGTGGAGGCCTTGGCGGCTTCGAGACTGGTGCGCCAACCGGAGTGGGCGACGTCAACAATCACGCCCTGCCGGTTCATTTCTGCGATGGCGAGCTTGCCGAAATCGCTGAGTCCGCCGTCGTTCGGCTCGCCGGCGCCGTCGCCCAGCGGATTGCGGCGGTTGTAAGTCAGGTGCATCATCTGCACGCCCAACTGCCGGAAAATCCGCACGAACTGCAACTCGTCGCGAGTGTCTTGCCAGTGTTGACGCAGCGGAACGCCGTTGGTGGTGAACGCCAGGCAGAGCTTGCCCGCTTTCTTGGCGGCGACGACTTCGTCCGGCTGGATCGCCTTGAGCAGTTCGCCCCGCAACAGGTCGGTTGCATAGGTGAACCGCGAGAGACGCTTGATCAGCCGCAGCGGATCGTTGCCCTCTTCGCCGACGTTCTGAAACACGCAAGTCACGCCAGCCGCTCGAAAGGCTTCGAAAAACTCGGCCCGCTCGACTTCGCTGGTCGCATAACGGGTCATCGACATTTCTTCGCGCAGATCGACCAGTTCCCGATCGGAGGCGCCGGACTCGAACGCGGCTCGAAAGGCGTCGCCGTCGATCGCCGCCCGCGGTGCGAAGCCGTATGACTCGAACACGAGCGAGTCTTCGTGCAGTTTGAGCCCGTGGAGCAGGTCGCGTTCCTGGGGCGCCAAAATCGACAAGGCGACTTGCCGCGCCTGCTGGATCACCTCATTGGAGGTGGAGAGCGGACCCGCCCAAGCGCGGCGGCGACTGGACGCTCCGCCGACCAGGCCGCAGGCAATCGCACTCGAGCAGGCGGCTTTCAGGAAGTTCCGGCGGGAACGAGGGCGAAGGATCGACAAGCGAGAACTCCGATCAAGTGCGAGCGACGATGGCGGGCGGGCGTCTGGCGCAAGACAAGGCGGCAGCGCCGAAGATAACCGGCGCGCCGCCAAGGTGCAACGAAGTTCGCGAGGATGCTCGCTACTTGATCAATTCCTTGACCGTCATGCCGGCGGGGATCATCGGCAGCACGTGCTCCTGGTAGGGCACCTGTACGTCGAGCACGTAGGGCCCGTCGTAGGCGATCATTTCCTTCAGCGCTTCGGCCAGGTCGCCCTTTTCTTTCACGTGGGCCGCGCCGCAGCCATAGCCCTTGGCAATCGTCACGAAATCAGGATACCGCTCGCCCGGGCCGATGCCGTCGCCTTGCCCGACCGCTTCCGGATGATCGATCGGGCCAAGATAGGTGTGGGCCCGATTTCCGGAGTGGAACCGGTCTTCCCACTGCACGACCATGCCCAGGTGCTGGTTGTTGAGCAGCAACACCTTCACCGGCAGTTTTTCGCAGTGGCAGGTGGCCAGTTCCTGGATGTTCATCTGAAAGCTGCCGTCGCCGTCGATATCGATCACCAGGCTGTCGGGATGAGCCGCTTTGGCGCCCATGGCCGCCGGCAGGCCGAAGCCCATCGTGCCCAAGCCGGAGCTGGACATCCAGGTGCGCGGCCGCTTGAACTGGAAGTGCTGCGCCGCCCACATCTGGTGCTGGCCCACGCCGACCGAGACGATAACGTCGCGATCCGCGACCAGCTTTGACAACTCGCCGATGGCATATTGCGGCAAGATGCCGGGGAAGTCGCGGTCGTACTTGAACGGCTCATCCCGCTTCCAGGCTTGGATCTGTTCGTGCCAGGCGGTCAAATCTTCGGGCGCCTCGACGATCTTATTCAACTCGGCCAGAGCGTACTTGACGTCGCTGACGATCGGAATGTGGGCTTCTTTGTTCTTGTTGATCTCCGACGGGTCGACGTCGATATGGACGATCTTGGCGCGCTTGGCGAACTCGGAAGTCTTGCCGGTCACGCGGTCGTCGAACCGCACGCCCAACGCCAGCAACAGATCGCACTGATCGACGGCGTAGTTGCCATACACGCTGCCGTGCATGCCGAGCATATCGAGCGACAGCCGCTCCTGGTTCGGAAAGCAGCCCAGCCCCATCAGCGTCATGGTGACGGGAATGCCGGTCTTGCGCGACAGTTCGCGCAGTTCTTCGCTGGCGCCGCTGGCAATCACGCCGCCGCCGGCGTAAATCACCGGCCGCTTCGAACGCTTGATGGCCGCCGCCACCTGGGCGATTTGCTCCGCTTTGGCCCGGCGCTCTTCCACGTGGTAGCCGGGCAGGTGCATCGGCGCGTTGTAATCGGGAACCGTCGTGTCCTGCTGCACGTCCTTGGGCATGTCGATCAACACGGGGCCGGGACGACCGGTGGTGGCGATGTGGAACGCCTCGCGCATGACTCGGGCCACGTCTTTGACGTCGGTCACCAGGCAGTGGTGCTTGGTGATGCCGCGACAGACCTCGACGATCGGGGTTTCCTGGAAGGCGTCGCTGCCGATGACGGCTGTTTTCACCTGGCCGGTGATGGCGATCAGCGGAATGCTGTCAAGCTTGGCGTCGGCGATGGCCGTTACCAGGTTCGTGGCGCCGGGACCGCTGGTGGCCATGCACACGCCCGGTTTGCCGGTGCTGCGGGCGTATCCCTGGGCGGCAAACGAACCGCCTTGCTCGTGCCGGGGCAGGATCGTGCGAATCTTGTCCTTGAACTGGGTCAGCGACTGGTGAAGCGGCATGCTGGCTCCGCCCGGATAGGCGAAGATCACCTCTACTCCGTGATTGACCAGCGATTGCACGAGGATATCGGCTCCGCAAGCCAGGCGGTGAGTAGCGGCGGGTTTCGTAGCAGTGGACACGGTTCAGGTCGCCTCCAGGAACTGTTCGGGAAATAGCGCGGTGCACGCACCTCGGCAGTCGGATGCTGAGGCGGTGAAGGCACGGATGTTCGGCCTTTCCCCCCGTTTTCTTGGGGGCGTTCAGGCGTCGTTCGCCGCCAGTAGCCGATAACCGGGCACTCTAGAATCATTTACCATAAGCACAATGCCCCGCTTTCGCAACCGCCGACCCGCGGGGCAAGCGGTGGGATTGGGGGCGGAAACTTGGCCGATATCGCCAGCAGACACGCGGCGAGGCCCGATTGTTCGCCCATTTTTCGGGATTCTGCGTGCAAGCAGGGCGGGCCCCGGTTCGCCGCTGATCGGGCGGGCCTCGTCGGGAGACGGCCGAATCGGCGGAAATCAGTCGGCGGTCAGGGCTGCACGGACGTCATCCGGAGAAACGTCTCCGACCAACTCGACGGAGCCCATTCGGCTGGGCAGTACGAATCGCAGCCGGCCGTGCTCGACCTTCTTGTCTCGCTCCATGACGCGCAGGATGGCCTCACTTTGCAGATCCTCGGGGACGTCGAGCGGTAGTCCCAGCGCCTGCAGCAGAGCATGCTGCCGGGCCGTCACCGAGGCGTCGATCCTCCCCATTCGCTCGGCCAGCCGCGAGGCGCAAAGCATGCCGATGGCAACCGCCTCGCCGTGCAGCAATTGTTCGTAGCCGGTCAGCGTCTCGAAGGCGTGGCAAAACGTGTGGCCGTAGTTCAACACGGCTCGTACGCCGGTCTCTTCTCGCTCGTCCTGGCCGACCACCTGGGCCTTCAACTCGCAACTCCGCGCGACGATGTGCTGCAGCACGTCCGGTCGGCGCTCGACGAGGCCGTCGATGTTTTGTTCCAGGTAAGTGAAGAACTCGGCGTCGAGAATCACGCCGTATTTGACCACTTCCGCCAGCCCGGCGCGGTATTCTCGGGCGGGCAGCGTGTCCAGCACGCGAGTGTCGATCAACACGCCCAGCGGCTGCCAGAAGGCGCCGACCATGTTCTTGGCGCCCGGCAGGTTGATGCCGACTTTACCGCCGACGGAACTGTCGACCTGCGCCAGCAGCGTGGTCGGAACCTGGACGAATGCCAAACCGCGGGCGTACGTGGCGGCGACAAAA
>DASZUP010000475.1:0-4705 GCA_035547635.1 Pirellulales bacterium | reverse complement strand
TTCATGCTCGTTTCCCTATTACGCGAGCCTGGATAATCACGCTCGGGCGGCGACTCGCTCGCGGCCGGATTCCTAGGAAAGGGCGACCGTGCGTGAATTGACCTCTCCAGGTCGAAAGGCGTCTCGCGCTCGACGCATTCGGCGAACGCAGCACAGGCGGCCGGCGAACGGAGTCGATCGGCAGGCATTTGCCGCGCTGTCGCCAGCATTTCAATGTCGTCGTCACGATCGCCGATCTCCTCGTCGCAACCGAAAAGTTGATCGAGCGCCGCCTGCTCCGCCTCCTCTTCCTTTTGCTTCCGACGCTGGGCCCGATTTGCAGCCCAATAGCCAGCAAAGCCCGCCCCCGCCAACAACGAAGCCCAAAGCCAACGATCGTGCTCCCGATCTTCGACCGCCGCCCATTCAGCGCCAGCCACAGCGCCGAGAGATTCGGGCTCCGCATGGGCCATCACGATCTCAGTGTCCGCGCCGAAGCAACCGATGGGGAACAGTTCTCCCACCTTCTTACCCAACCGACCGAGTTGCGCGGCCGCATCGCAGGCGTTGGCATATCCCGCCCCTTTCGCTGCGACATTCAGGAAATCGGCGGCGACGCGGCGGAGGGCTTCCAGCCCGTCGTCGGCGAACTTGCCGAATTTTCCAAGCTTGAGCAGCTTGGAGAGATCGCCCAAGTAAGGCACCAAGGCGCTAAAGACGCTGATCCCTGCGTCCATGAAGTTCCCGCGACCGGCAGAGATGATCGCATTGATGCCGTCGGCGATGCCATAGGGATCAATAATGCCAACGATGTCGAGCAGGTTTTGCAGCCGGTCGAGCATGAACTTGAACAGTTCCGTCTCAAACGTCAGCGGCCAATCGTAATCGCGTACATGGTCGAGCTTCTGGATCAACGCGGCGCGGTCGCTGGCCGCGGCTTGCAAGATCGCCTGGGCGGCGGCTTCGTCGGCTACGGCCGCCGATTCGCGAGCCGCCGTGATTTTGGCCAGCGAGGCCTTGAGGGTTTCGAAAAACGCCAGGTTCCCTGCGCGGGCCGCCGCAAGTCGCGCATCTTCCGAAGTGAAATACGTCGTCAAGGCCGTTTGGGCCGCGGAGAGCGATAGCTGATCCTGGTATTGGGCCGAGGCAATCTGGGCCGCCAATTGCAGGCCCGCATTCTGGAACCAGGCGGTCGCCGCCGCCAGATCGCCGATCGAGACCGCAAATGACGGCGCGGCGGCCGCTCTTTCGGCCGGCAGCGCGGCCAGCGCCGCGCTCTTGTCGGCTGCCATCTGTGCGGCAAGCGCCAGCAAATCTGCCCGGGCCGCATCGCGCTGGGCGATTTCGGCGGCGTCGCTCAACACGGGCGCGGAGGGCCAATCGGTCAACAGACCGTGTTGGTACGGCGCCACGCTGCCGACGCTCGGCGAATTCAGTGCGGCAGTGATTGCTCCGCCGCTGGCGACCGAGTCGATGGCCGTCGAAGCGGTGAACGAACCGCCTACGGGCCCGAATGCAGCGACCGAGACGATCGTCGGGGCGACCAGCGAGGCGTTGATCGAGCCATAGCTTACGACCTGGTCGATGGCTCCGTCGGCAGAATAGCTTCCGGTGATGTCGCCGCGGGCCCAGATCAGCATCACGTCATGAACAGCGTGAAAGTCGGTCGCGTCGAGATCGCCGTAAGCGGCCGCGCCCAGATCGTGTCCGGCGTGGACCGTGCCGGTCATGGCGCCGATGGTTTCGAGGAACGCATCGCCGCCTGCCGTGACATCTGCGACGAGGTCGCCGCCGCTAAATAGATATGCGTTGGTTCCGGCGCGGACCGGTCCCGAAAGGCTTCCCAAGGCGCCGATATCGCTCTCGCCGCCTGAAGTCACGTCCGCTTGCACGTTGGCTAGGCCATCGACGTAGGCGTTCGCCTCTGCGTTGACGACAACATTCATGGCGTCGAAAGAGAACGCGCCGGCGTCGCCTAGCGCAGAAGTCACGTTTCCTGACAGTGCCTCGCCGGCCCACGCCGAGGCGTCAAGGTCGCCTGATACGCTAACACTCGTCGCGGAGCCGAACGCCGTGAGATCGGCGTAGCGGGCGGCCGAAATCGTTGCGCCAGACGCATCGCCCAGGGATTCCAACGCCGCGTCGCGGCCGGCTCGGAACGTTCCGGTCAAGGCGCCCAGGGAATCGACCTCGACATCTCCGTGGGTCGTCGTGATGGCGCCGTTCAGGTCGCCGGTGACCAAGATTGAAGCATCCTGATCGGCCTGGACGGTAAGCGTGGCGTTGTCGCTGACTTCGACATCGACGCTGCCGGCATTGCTGGTCAATGTCGTCGCGCTGACGGCGCCGAGTGAATCGAGAGTAATATCGCCTTGGGCCGTCGCTGTGACTTGGGCCGTGCCCATCGTCTCGGCATCGATCGTACCGGAGAGGGCCTCGATCGTAGCTGTCAGGTTACCGCTTGCCTCGAGCGTAGCGCTGCCGCCGGCTTGCACATTGTCGCTGTTGATATTCGACCATGTATCGAGTTTCACATTGCCGCCCGCGACGACTTGCGACGTGATGTCCGCAAACGATTCGATCGTGGCGTTGCTACCGGCTGTAATTTCGCCGGAACACTCGCCACTGGAAGTCACGCTTACGTCGCCGCCAGCGTCGATTTGGCCGCTCTGTTGACCGCCGACTCTGACCGTTGCGTTTGCGCCTGCCGAGATGTCTCCCGTCACATCGCAGACGATGGTGGCGTTGGCGGATGCCGAAGCGTCGACGGTCGCGCTGAGGTTGCCGTTGGCGTACAGCACAGCATCGCCGCCGTGGGTGGTAACGCTCCCAGCAACGTTCGACCAGCCCGTGATCGTGGCGGCGCCGCCGGCGATGATCGTACCGGAGAATTGCCCCAGCGAGACGAGGTTGGCGTTGCGACCGGAATTAACCGTCGAGGAGAGAGCCCCGCCGCAATTGATCGTGACATCGCCGTTGGTCGTGTCAACGCTTCCAGCGATGTCTTGGACAGCGAACACAAAGGCGGCGCCGGTCGCTTCGATATTGCTCTGCACTCCCTGGACCGAGGAGACAGTGGCGTTGCCGCCGGCGTTCACGTCGCCGGTGATGGTGTTTTTTGACGTCACGGTCGCGTCGCCGCCGGCGGTGACGCTTGCTTCGGCGCTATCGGCATACACGGTGGCCGTCGTTCCCGCCTTGACCGAGCCCGATAGCGTAGCATAGACATTCGCTACGACCGCGCCGGCCGTGGCGGTGACGCTGCTGGTCACGTCGCCAAATGCCACCAGGGACGCGTCTTGGCCTGCCTGCACTGGGGCGGTCACGCCTTGTTTGGCGAGCAGGCCGGCGTTGTGCTGAGCGGTGACCGCGCCTGAGACAGCGCCTCCCAGGGCCGAGACGTTGGCGTCGTCGCCCGCGCCGACGGCGCCGCTCACAGCCCCGCCGGAAGTGACGAAAGCGTCTCCCAACGTTGCCGTGATCGAGGCGCCCACGTTGCCCAAGGAGGCAACCGTGACGGCGCCGCCGGTCGTATCTTTGACCTGCCCATCGACCGATGTTTTGCCAACGACCACGACGCCGCCGTCTGCGCCGGTATACGAGCCGCTTACGGCGCCTTGGGCTTCGGCCGAAAGGCTTCCGCCCGAAGTGTACGTTCCTTGGAGCCCAGCGCCCGATACGACTGAGATCGAATTCAAAGCGTCGGCGGTCAGATTCACCCCGCCCCAACCCGTCACGGCGATGGCGCCGGCGTGCGCGATGCTCCCCTGGAGAGCGCCCATCGACACCACGCTCGCCTGGGCGGGGCCCGCTCCGCCGTTGGCGCCCGAAATGTCGACGTTCGCGGCGCCGCCGGCGCTGACCGCGACGCTTGCGCAATTGCCTGTGACATTGGCGGTCGCATTGCGGACGGCGGTGATCGTAGCGGTTGTCTGGCTGCCATTCATCGTCAATGTCGCGTTGGCATTGCCGCCGGCGATGACGCCCGCCCACGTCGCTGCGCTGCCGCCCGTTACGGTGACGTCGCTGCCGCTGCTGCGGAGAAAGATGCTGCCGAGATCGGAAGTCACGTCGCCGACGTTGACGCCCATCGCGCCCAACAGCGTTACATCGCCGGCGCCGTGGACGTCGGCCGACGAGATGTTTCCTGCCGCGTCGAACTCGATTGTGGAGTAGGTCGACGTCGCCTTGGCGCTGATGTCCCCGTTGGCGTCGACCGAGACTTCATCCGAGGCTGTAATATCGCCCGAGACGTTTCCCTCGGCGTCGATATCGGCAAGCCACGTTCCCTCGAGAGCGCCGTTGCCAGCCTTAATCGTTCCGCTCACATCGGCAAGGCTGACGATCACGACGTTGCCGCCCGCCGTCACATTGGCCGTCGAACCGCCGCCCGCGTTGATTTTGGCGTAACCCAACGTGTCAACCGCCCCGCTGACCTTGCCCGTCCAACTGTGAACGTCGGCAAACACTTTGCCATTGACCGGGCCTGAGACATCGCCATAGGCATCGATGGCCACGGGCCCGCTAGCAGACGTGACCGACCCTTTACAAGCGCCCGCAGTTTTGACCGTCGCCGACCATTTGCCGGTGACCGTGGCCGTGACGTCGCCCGAAGTCTCGATCTCGACGGTCCCATCCGAGGAATCGATCGATCCGGAGAGGTTGCCATGTACGAAGATATCGACATCATCGCTCCCCTCGACCGTGCCGAGATCGGCGCCATTCC